>NZ_WIWK01000065.1:0-33978 GCF_009600165.1 Pseudomonas sp. FSL R10-0399 | reverse complement strand
GAACTGCGCCGCGCCAGCGCCTGCCCAAAAGCCGGACGACAACGCCCACGCCGCGTTATGACTGCCACCCCCGGTGAACGCCCCGCAGATCAGCTCGCGAGTCGCCGCATCACCGGCCGCGTACAAGCCCGGCACACTGGTCGCACACTGTTCATCGACAATGCGCAGGCCACCGGTGCCACGCACCGTGCCCTCCAGGCGCAAGGTCACCGGGAACAACTGCTGAAAAGGATCAATGCCGAGACGATCGAAAGACAGAAAAAAGTTCGGCTGCGCCAGGCGCATCTGCGCCTGAACCGTGGCATCGGCCTTGTCCAGCCGCGCATACACCGTCTCGGTTTGCAGCGCCTTGGCAATCACGCCACGGCCCTGAGCCGAACCTGCGCCTTCCATCACGCGACCGTCAGCATGATAAAAAACCGCCCACTTATAGAGCGCTGATTTGGTCACCGACGAAAAAGCCGGGCACAAGCCATACGCATTGGAAAACTCCATACCGGAAAAATCGGCGCCGACTTCGGCCGCCATCAAATGCCCGTCACCCGTCAATACATTGCAACCCAGCGCCCGACTTAGAAACGCGCAGCCACCCGTCGCGATGACCACGGCAGCGGCTTCGACCTTCCATTCATGATTTTTCTGCCGCGAGAAACCGGACGCACCGCTGACGCGCCCTTCACTGTCTGTGAGCAGTTGCAGCGCCGGGCTGTGATCGAGAATCCGCACACCGGCCTGCTTCACCCGCTTGCGCATCAAACGCATGTATTCCGGGCCCTGCAAAGAAATACGCTGCTGCTGGCCGTCGCTGTCGAGCGGGAACGGATAACCCCAGTCAGCGAGGGTTTGCATGTTGCTCCAGGTTTGTTCAAGGACGCGGTCCATCCAGTGGTTTTCCGCCAGAAAACCACCACGCGCATAGCGGCTGGCTTTGGCGTCTTCACGCTTTTGCGCGTCAGGTTCGACGTACCAGACGGCCGTGCCCGAAGGCGCCGTAGCCCCGGACGCCCCGCAGTAGCCTTTGTCCGCCAGCACCACACGTGCGCCCTGGGCCGCCGCACTGATCGCCGCCCAAGTGCCCGCGGGTCCACCCCCGATCACCAACACATCGGCGCGCCACTCACGCCCGCCCACGCGCTCCTCCAGACCTGACATAGTGAATTCCTTGTTGAAACAGAAGAATTTTAGGTATGACGGGCCCGACTTCAGTCAGGTGGTTGATGGCATTGCTGATTATAAAAATAAAAGGAAAAAGTCTAAAAACGAAAGACCTGCTTGTTATTTGGTTATAACGAGTTTAGGGGGGCTGGATGAGTCTGTGGCAAGTGACAGGTTTGCAGCTGGTTTGGGCTTAAGAGCATGAAATGACATTTAAATGCAGTAACAACTGATCAGATGTTAAGGAGTACGGCCCAGCTTAGAATTGCCCAACAGTAAGCCACTGGCGTACATTAGCAATGATCTTCATTGAAACCCCGATTTTTACCCGCAGAGCTAAAGAGTTAATGAATGAGGATGCTTATATCGCTTTGCAAAGGGTGCTCGTACTGAATCCTTCTGCAGGTGACGTAATGGAAGACACGGGTGGTATCAGAAAAATCCGGATCGCGGCCAAAGGCCATGGAAAACGGGGCGGTGCACGCGTGATTTACTATCACTTCGTCTCGGCCTCGCAAATCGCACTACTGATGATCTACCCGAAAAATGAACAACAAGATCTGACAGCCGATGAGCGCAGAGCACTCAAAGCCGTCATTGAACACTGGAGATAACCATGAGCAAATTTTTTGATGAGCTAATGGAGAGCGTGCAGCAAATGGACGAAATTGTCCGAGGCGAACGTCGTCCGTCCCGTGAGTTTCACGTTGACGCACTGCAAGTAAAAGAGATCCGTAAAGCAACAGGTCTGACGCAAGCCAAATTTGCAGCGCTGATTGACGTTCAACTCGGCACCTTACGTAACTGGGAACAAGGCCGTAGAGAGCCCACCGGCCCCGCCAAAGCCCTGTTAAAAGCCATCCATAATGACCCGGTGCACGTACTCAATGCGCTGGCTGGCTGATCAACACAACCTCTGACGACCTTCCCCAGTGCTGCGCCAACAGCAGCACAGCAGAAGCGCTGCTTGCAGCCAGACACCTTCAGAGAAGGTAATGCCCGACAAGCCTGGTAAACATTAATGGCGTGTTTTTTGCTGGACGTTTGCTCAACTTCAACCCTTCAGGCGCCCCCTCCACAGGAGTTTGTAGATGAGTGACACGACCTCACCCCGGCCTCAGAACGTGTACGACGATCCGGTATTTTTTGAAGGCTACAAGAACCTGCGCCAGAAGGATTCGGGGCTGAACGGTGTGCTTGAGATACCGGCATTTCATGCGCTGTTACCCAAATTGCAGGGGCTTAAGGTGCTGGATTTGGGTGCGGGGTTTGGTGACTTCGCACGCTATGCCCGCAGCCAAGGCGCCCAGGCGGTCACTGCTGTCGATATTTCACAAAAGATGTTGTCTGAGGCCCGGCACCTCACCCATGACGACAAGATTGTGTATGTCCATCACCCGATTGAAAGTTTCACACCCCAGGCTCAAGCTTTTGATCTGGTGGTGTCATCGCTGGCGCTGCACTACGTCGATGATTATGCAGCGGTGGTCAAACGCGTGTACGCAAGCCTTGTCCCCGGTGGCCAATTCGTTTTTTCAGTCGAACACCCGCTGTGTACGGCGCAGCCCAGCGGCTGGGTCCTCAGCTCTGAGGGCGAACGCCTGCATTGGCCACTGGACAATTACCACTATGAAACAGAACGCCAAAGCCGTTGGTTTGTAGAGAACGTGACCAAGTTTCACCGAACTCTGCAAACTTACGTCAACACACTGATAGCCGCGGGTTTTCGCCTGGATCATCTGGGCGAACCCACGCCTTTGCCGCATGCACTAAAAGAGCGCTCATCATTAACAGATGCACTTAGACGCCCGCCTTTTTTATTATTGGCAGTGAGCAAGCCCGACGTAAGTTGAATGAACACCGATATAATTCGTCTGCCTTTTCGCCATGCTTCTATGAAAAAATCGAGACATTAAAAGGCTATGGATGGCCTCCCATTTCGCGTTTCTGATTGTCACCGACACGTCTGGAACACCCCTGCCAAAGCCATAACGCAAAACATTTTTTTGAAAAATATATCGATTACTAACTGTCATCCACGCTTAGAGCGATGATCATTTCAAAGCTGCTAAATAGCTGACAGGAAAAGCAAAATCACGCACACCCATAAATCGCCAAAAACAAAATATGTATTTTTTATGACAATAAATAAATAGAAATAAAAGCTAAAAACTAAATTCCTGGGTATCACCACTAAAGATTCAAGACAAATCCCTGTAGTTCTGAGGCGTCATCCCAAACCACCTCAAAGAGGCTTTATAGAAACTACTCTGATCACTAAAGCCCAATGTAGCAGAAATATACTTAATACTGTATACCGAGTGCCGCAAGTAATCATGCGCCAAGGCTTGCCTGACATCGTTGTACACCATGGAAAAGCTGAGCCCCTCATTCCTTAAAGAGTACTGCAGGGTTCTTTTGCTAACTTTGAGTGCGTCCGCAATTGAATCCAATGTCGGGGTAACCCCCAGCGCTAAACTTTGTGCAACGGCTCTTCTTATCTTCGACGATGCGAAACCGGTGGGCGATGATTCCAGTTGAACTCTAAGAAAATCAGCGTGTAGACGGTCTAACTTTGGCGATGCTGTAATCAGCGGGTAATTGCAAATTTCTCTGGGAAAAACCAATACATTATGACCTGCTGAAAACTTTAAATTCCGCCCAAACACCTCTTCCAGCCCCGCTCTTTCGCCGGGAGGGGCATAGACTAATTCAACCCCCAACGGCACCACATAATAATGTGGAACCAGCCACCTGATCAGTGCCAGTAAAATTGAGAAGCCAGCGTCTATAAAGACGCGGGGCACTTTTTTGGTCACTTCAATACTGACAATTTTTACGATATGGTCATGTAATTCCAGCTTTAACAATGAACCACTGCTGATCAAGGGATAGTAATTTACCAGGCGTTCAAGAGCTCCCCCCAATGTCGCACATGACATGACTGCATACCCCAACGCCCCCAGCATGGCGGGGTGCATGTTCCTGTAGGCCCTTAGCCCCAGATCCGGATCGCAAGAAGTTACAGCAAGATTGGCCAACCACTCATACACCGACTGGATTTCAACAAATTCCGTGTCATCGACATAATCATGAAATGTTTCACTGGACTTATAGACAGTCCCCAACGCTCGACAGAGCAAGTAAACATATGATTTTCGAATTCTATACATTCATTCATCCACGGAACAAACAAGAGCACGAACGAGTGCCTTCTAATTTCAGACATAAAATAACGTGCACAACAGACCCTATAGAATTAATCCTGCCACAGGACTGAGTCAATGCTGTTGCGCTTCAGGACATACTATTAGCCTCAGGGGACACTTATGATTAAACCATGCGCATGGGAGAATGAAATCACACAGCAAGTCTCTAAAAAACCCAAGAAGTATCAACCCCATGGACAATCATAGAAAAAAACGCGGATGGTGGTGGGCTTATAAAAAAATACGCTCATTGCACTGTTCCCGAAGTACCGCCGCATTAAGAGCCACGCGCTTTTTGCTCACGGGGGACACGGGTGCTTTCAGAGACAAACATAGCCACTACAAAATAAGAATAAAATTATAACCAGGCAAGTTTACACTTGCGCAACCCGCTAAGGACGGCGTTATCTTCATGAAAAAAAAGCATTCGGTTCAGGTCCTTGCCATTACCGGCGGCAAAGGAGGCACCGGCAAAAGCACACTGGCCATCAATCTATCCATTGCCCTGGCCACCTTAGGGCAGAGGGTCGTATTGCTGGACGGCAATCTGGAACTGCCTTGCATCGATACACTGCTGAATATCAGGCCGCCAAGAACACTCTCAAACTTGATTGAAGGCAACTGTACATTAACCGAACTACTGCACACTGGCCCCCGAGGCATCAACTTGATACTCGGCACCCCCTACTCAAAAACGATGCACGGTCTTCTAACCGCTCATCACGTCGGGATTATAAATTCGTTCAACGAGATCCAGACTGAAGTGGATGTTCTGGTTGTAGACACTGCCTCCGGGGCCAATGATTCTGTCCTGAACTTCACACGTGCCGCTCACGAAGTATTGGTGGTCATCTGTAATGAGCCCGCCTCGATCCTGAATGCACACGCGCTTATCTATACGCTAAATAACCAATACAAAATCAGAAAATTCAGAGTTATCAGTAATAGAACGTATAGCCCTGTGGAAGGCCGCGATGCATTTAGCAAACTGCTTGCCCTCACCTCCTGCAACGTTGACTTGTCACTTATGTATGTTGGCAATTTACCCGAAGATCTCGCCGTACGGTACGCGACCCACAAACGACGAGCCGTCTATGAAATTTCACCCCGTTCGAAATTTTCTCGAGAGCTCGAAGCGATTGCAAAAAAAATCAGCAGATGGCCACTCCATACAACGCCGAGAGGGCACATCGAGTTTTTCATGGACAGCTTGATCATGGCGCCACCGGGTCATGGCACAAAGACACCCGGATAATAGCTCTCATTCCCTAATGTGCAAACTGCATTTACTGTTCATGTTCAGAAAAATGACAGTCAAAAAGATTTCGTCAAGCGATTGACGCATCAACCCTGAGAGATTTGTCACACTTGCAAACATCCGTCGCTCTGTAAGCCACTGTTCTACCTCGCGAAAGCAACCGGGTCATCGCATTAATTACACTGATGATCACTATCGAAACGACCGCCTGCCCGCTTGCCGAAATGGCTTCTTATAATCGCCTCCCAATTCCCCTCCTCGCCTCCTTCAGGCGATATCCCTCCTGGAACCCCACTCCATGCCAAGCGCAAGCCAGGCCTCCAGCGGCCTACCCGAACATAATCAGCAAAGCGTCAAACAGCAGTGGATGGCGATTCTGTCGGTTTCCGTAGGCGCCTTTGCCTTAGTGACCAGCGAATTTCTCCCGGTGGGCGTGCTCAACGACGTCGCCACCGACCTTGGCATCAGCGCAGGCCACGCAGGGCTGATGGTAACCTTGCCCGGCATCATGGCGGCGCTCGCCGCCCCTTTACTGTCTGTCGGTATCGGCGCCATGGACCGCCGCTATCTGTTAATCGGCTTGACCCTGTTGATGATCGTCGCCAACTCGGTAGTAGCCGTCGCCAGCGACTTTAATGTGCTGCTGTTAGGCCGTGCATTGCTGGGTATCAGCATCGGCGGCTTCTGGGCGACCGCAATCGGCCTCAGCGGCAGGCTGGCCCCCAAAGGCGTGAGCGTCGCCCAGGCAACCTCAATCATCATGTTCGGGGTGACGCTGGCCACCGTGCTGGGTGTGCCCGTGGGCACTTGGCTGAGCGGCCTGATGGGTTGGCGCATGACGTTCCTGATCACCGCGCTGCTGGGCTTGCCGGTACTTCTGGCGCAGATTTTTCTGTTGCCGCGTCTCAATCCGGAAAAAGCCATTTTGGTCAGCGACCTGCCTGCCTTGTTTATCAACCCGAAATCCCGGGTTGGCCTGATCGCCGTATTGCTCATCGGCCTGGCCCACTTTGCGGCATACACCTACGTTGCGCCGTTCTTTAAAAACAGCTCGGGCTTCGATGGACCGACCATTGGTTCCCTGTTGCTGCTCTACGGCGCGGCCGGGGTTCTGGGTAACTTTTTTGCAGGCTTCGCGGCCAACCGCAGCGTGCGCTACACCCTGCTACTGGTGGCACTGATGATCGGCGCCAGCACCGCCCTGTTCCCCCTTTTCGCCACCCACATGACCGGCGCCGTCATGCTCATCGCACTCTGGGGCTTTGCCTTCGGCGCCTTCCCGACTTGCGCCAGCATCTGGATGTTCGTCGTCGCCCCCAAAGACGTCGAACGCGGCATGCCGCTGTTCATCGCCTTGTTCCAGGTAATTATCGCCCTGGGCTCATTCTTCGGCGGCCAGATCGTCGACCAAATGGGCAGCGCAATGCTATTCAGCCTCGCCACCGCACTGGTCGGCTGTGGCTTTGTCACCGTGCTGGTGCTGGGGCGCAATGTGAGCAATAACCTGGTGGCAGAGCCGGCAGGTATGCAGGTAGAGGCTGAAAGGGGTTAAGGGCAGCGTGTCGCAAGTGGTTGGCACTGTGAGGTGCCACCCTAGAAAACGGCTTGAGTTTATGGGGCCAGCATTAAGACTCGAGGATCAACTTTTCGCGTGTTGGTCTGCACTTCGGGCATCGCAGAGGAATGGTGATTTATGATTTTCCACTGACTGCCGACTCGTTCGTAGACGAAGGTGTAGCGGGCTTGCACTTGCCGGGTCTTGCCGCCCCCCTCATTCAACGTGAAGGTATAGACACCGCTGTCCATAGACACGTTGCTGCCTAACTGACGAATTTCGCGATAGTTAATTTGCCCAAGGGGCTTGAGCTGCAGAAAGTGATCAAAATAGTCTTTGATCTGAGCTGGGGTGTTACGCACCTTGTTGGAAACGGTTGGCTGCAATACTGCGTTCGGTGCATACAAATCAATCACCGCATTAGCGTTACCGGTTTGCAGGGCTCTGTTCCAACGATCAAACAAATCGGCAATTTCTTGGTCTTTAACATTCTCGGGGGCTTGGGCAATATCACGATAGATATAAGGCGCTGTGTCGTCAGCCTGAACAAAAGGAGCACCCAAAGTGAAGATCATAGTGATGGCTGCTGATTTGAGTTTCATTGCGTTGCTCCAGTGGTATTGGTTGCACTCACTTTGACAAGCTGAACGTCAGTCAACATCGGCCAATCGGAGTCATGTGACTATGCCAAATGGCAGATGGCACCCCTCTGCAATATCAGAGTCTAATAAGTTGTCTAGCATCCATACGCAGGTGCTTATCAACAGAACTGAATTATGCAGAACTCACATCCCGTCTCCGCCAGTGCACTGGCCATACGTGCCCACTATCGCCAGTCCGAGAGTCGCTCAGCCCGCCTGCGGTTGTTGGTGGATACCGGACAAGAGCTAACCCAACTCACCACTGATGCCATGCGTGAACGCGTGCTTACTCGAGCCTGTGCATTTCTTGCCATGGATCATGGCGTACTGCTGGAGTGGGATGCAGAGGGGTGCATCAGAGCTACCGCTCGTTATGGTCATCCAGCGCGATTAGATACGCTCTTGAACGTTGTCGACCGCACTCTACGCGTACCGGTGTGGCAAGAGCTCGCCGAGGACGCACTGTCCGGCGTATTACAAGTGCCGTTAATGCGCGGTGATGGCATCACCTTTGGCGCGCTGATGTTTGCCAGTAACGTTGGTATGAGTGCTCCAGACAATGACGACAGCGAATCTCTGCAACTGCTCGCCACACTGCTAGCTGCGCACCTCGAAAATGATCGACTGCTGACTACACTCATCGCGCGCGATCGAACACTGTCAGATCTCTTGAGCAGATTGCTTCGCGCCCAGGAAGATGAACGTAAACGCGTGGCTTATGATCTGCATGACAGACTGGCGCAAACCCTCACCGGGCTGCATCAGCGGCTGCAAGGTTTTGCCGGACGTTGCCCGATATTACCCGGCACGCTGGATGCGGACTTGCAGGCCATTTTGACGCTTGCTCAGCATTGTGTGGGCGAAGGACGGCAATTGATCGCGGGGTTGCGCCCGACGGTTTTGGACGATTTTGGATTGCACAAAGCTGTAGATAAAGAGGCCGATCGGCTGCGCGAAGTCGGAATTAAAGTCCAGTGGCTTGATTTTTTCGACACCCGGATGTCAAACCAGGTCGAAATCGCTTTATTCCGAATTGCCCAAGAAGCAATAAATAACATTCTTAAACATGCCCATGCCAACCACGTACAACTGGCACTTAGACTGCTGGACGGTCATGTCTGGCTGAACATCGAAGATAACGGCAAAGGCTTCGACCTCGAACAGAAGCTCGATACTCAGGACGCCCTCCATCTGGGGCTGACAACCATGCACGAGCGCGCCAGCTTGTTGGGTGGGCGCCTCACCTGCGTCAGTACCCTCAACAGTGGAACTCAATTGCGCACAACTGTACCTACTCATCCTGATGGAGCGACACAATGAGCCACGTCTTGCGCTTGGTACTGGCGGACGATCACGAAGTAACACGCACCGGTTTCGTCGCCCTGCTGGCAGGCCATCCACAGTTCGAAGTCGTCGGACAAGCGTGTGAGGGTCAGCAGGCGGTAGAGCTGTGTAGGCATTTGCTGCCAGACATCGCGATTCTCGATATTCGAATGCCGGTGCTTAACGGACTAGGGGCAGCGTGCCTGTTGCAACAACAACTACCTGACATCAAGGTGGTGATGTTCACCATGGATGACAGTGTCGAACACTTGGAGGCCGCGATGACTGCCGGCGCTGTTGGCTATCTACTCAAAGATGCAAGCCGGGATGAGGTGATCAATGCCCTACAACGTGTGGCAGCGGGTGAAGAGGTCCTTAACAGTGCTGTCAGCGCTCGCTTACTGAGGCGCATGACCGATCGCAATACCGGCGTCGCCACATCAAAGGAAAACCTGACGCCCAGAGAACGTCAGGTGTTGGCGCTTGTTGCTAACGGGATGAGCAATCGGGCTATTGGCGAAAAGCTGGGGATAACGACAGGGACAGCAAAAACCCATGTTGAGCGGGTGATTGGCAAACTAGACGCGGCTGATCGTACCCAAGCCGCAGTTCGCGGTATTGCTCTGGGCTTGGTCAACCCCCAATGAGGCATCTGTGCTCCCGATGCTGGGGCGATTTACCACTGCGGGGCAAAGCACTGATGGTGATTTCCTTTCCGCTGATAGTGCTGTTGTTGTCGCTGATCCTTATCTATATCACCGAGCTTCAAACTGCGCGGGCCGAAGAGGACGTGCGGCGGGTCTTGCGGGTGCAGGGTGATATCCAGACCGTGCATACCCTCCTCGCAGAAGCTGCTGGCAGCGTGCGCGGGTATTTGCTGACGCGTCGGGAGGACTTTCTGCCTGGGTATTCAACGGCTACACCCTTGGTAGAAGCAGCCCTAAGCCGCCTTGACAGCAACGTACGCGACCCGCGTGTGCGTGCACAACTCACCAGTATCACGGCACTGATCAAAAATAAAATCGACGGCCTGGAGGACATGATCAGGGATCCCTCAGCAAAACCCGAACAGATCAACAGTATCCTTATCAGTAACAAGCACATCCTCGACGAGTTACGACAGCACATCAGTAGCATGCTCAAAATGGAGGACTCGTTGCTGGCCGAGCGCACCATCGCAGCTACCGAGACTCGCCAGCGATTATTGCTTTCAACTTGGTTTGCCGCCATCTGTGGCCTATTTGGTGCCATCGTAGCCGTGTTGTTTTTATCCAAGACTATTGTCGCCCGGGTGCAAGATGTCCAAGCCAATGCGCAACGCCTGGCTCTGGGCAAACCACTCTTGCCCCAGCCACCTGAGAACGATGAGATCGGTCAATTGGGCGCACGCCTGATCGAGGCCGGCCTGCTCTTGAGTGAGCGCGAACGCGCGTTGCGTGAAAATGAAGAACGCTTGCGCCTGATTATTGATTGGGTAAAGGACTATGGGATTTTTGCGCTCGATACAACGGGCCGCGTCACCAGTTGGAATGCAGGTGCTGAGCGCATCAAGGGTTACTCCGAACAACAAATAGTCGGCCAGCATTTTTCGTTGTTCTATCTACCGCAAGAATGCCCGCAGCACCCTGACCTCGCGTTGAGCGAAGCTGTTCTCCACGGCCATTACATGGAGGGGGGTTGGCGCTGTCGCCAAGATGGCACACGTTTCTGGGCCAGCGTAGTGATTACTGCCCAGTACGACAGTAACGGTGAGTTGCGCGGTTTCTCGAAGATCACGCGCGACATCACTGACCGCCGCGCCGCCGAAATTGCATTGCGCACCGCCCGCGAAGAAGCGAAGCGCGCCAGCCGAGCCAAGAGCGAGTTTCTATCGCGCATGAGCCACGAGCTGCGAACTCCGTTGAACTCAATTCTGGGCTTTGCCCAACTGCTCGATATGGACTCACACCCAGGACAAAAAACCCAGATAGAGCACATTCTGCATGCTGGCCAGCATCTGCTGAAGCTGATCAACGAAGTATTGGACATCGCCAAGATTGAAGCAGGACAACTACCGGTCAATATCGAATCAATCCCACTGGCCCTTGCGCTGCACGAGGCCTATTCATTGGTATCCCCATTAGCGGCCAATGCTGGCATTCAACTGACACCATTACCCACGTTGGCGACTGACATCGGGATTGCTGCAGATCGGCAGCGTCTGACTCAAGTGCTGCTGAACCTGCTGTCAAACGCCATCAAATACAACCAGCCTCAAGGACAGGTGAGGATTGACGTCAACGTTAGGCATGAGCGCATTGCAGTGTCGGTATGTGACACCGGCAAAGGCATTGAAGCCGATCGTTTGGGGCTGTTGTTCAAGCCATTCGAGCGACTGGGTACCGATCCTAACGTGGAAGGTAGTGGCCTTGGCCTGGCACTCAGTAAAAACCTGCTGGAAATGATGAAGGGTAACCTCCATGTGAGCAGCCAGCCTGGCGTAGGTTCTCGCTTCACACTGGAGCTGGCGTATGCACACTTGCAGTCGCCACTTGCCGACAGTTGCGCAGCAGCAACCGACACTCATTCGATGATCACTCCTTGCACCACTGCCGCTGTCGCTAAAAGGGGCAAGATGCTATGCATTGAGGACAACCTCGCCAGCCTCGCACTGATAGAAACCCTGCTACATAGAAGGCCTGGAATCAAACTCCTGTCGAGCATGCAAGGGCAACTGGGATTGGATCTGGCCGTACAACACGCACCTCAGCTAATTCTGCTCGATGTTTCACTACCCGACATCGACGGTATCGCCGTCTTGCAACAGTTGCGCAAATCTTTAATCACCTGCGCCACCCCCGTACTGATGATCACTGCCGACACTAGCCTGCCCACACAATTAGTCTTGCGCGATGCAGGTGCCACGGCCGTACTGAGCAAACCTATTCACGTACCTTCGTTTCTCGCCCATCTCGACCAGTATTTTCCGGAGCCATTGTGAACACCGATCTGCGTATTCTGATTCTCGACGACCAACGCCCTAACCTTGATCTGGTAGAGCAATTACTTGCCCGCGAAGGCCTGACCAATGTCCTTAGCAGCACGCAGCCTTTGCGCACGCTAGATTTGTTCAATAGCTTTGAACCTGACCTGGTGATCCTGGATTTGCACATGCCGCAATTCGATGGGTTTGCGGTGTTTGAGCAACTCAACCGGCGTATTCCAAACGGTGAGTATTTACCAGTCCTGGTACTGACCGCAGACGCTACCCGCGATACCCGCCTGCGCGCATTGGCTCTGGGTGCCAAAGACTTTATTAGTAAACCACTGGATGGGCTGGAAACGATGCTACGGGTATGGAATTTGCTGGAAACACGCATGCTTTATAAGGCACTGCGCAAGTTAGTGCCCGCAGACCAGACAGACTTGTTGCAACGGCGCAATTTGACAACTAACACCCCCCGCTGGCCTAAAAAGCCAGCGTACTCAGCCTCGCTCTGATGCTGGGAAGTGTATGGCTCTAAACGGGGTTGAATAGCCACTCAACATTCCCTGATAGCGTCTGCTCACGGAAAACTGAATGTAAATTCAGCGGCACCATTAGCCTCTCCTGCCTTTAATTCAGAATCCTCTCCTGTGCGTATGTAGCTGGCAGTGAGTGGCAGATTCGCCACATCGCCTAACCGTTGCATAACATAAGGTGTAGAGTCGAACTGAATACGTTGGTCGGTCAGTGTATTGGTCATTATTATCCCAAAGCCTTGCGCGCTGCTGGGCGACGACTTTATACCCAGTACACCCGCACCATCCCCTGTGCCAAATTTGTCTTTGAACGTGATGATAGGCTTGGCATTGGCGGCACATTGGCTCAGTTGAATACTGAATACTTTAGGAAGAGAGGTCGAACCCACATTAGGGAATCCCTCAATAGATAATCGTCCAAGCGACACAGGGATGGTTTTGTATGTTTCGACCAAACAGCTATTAGGTACTTCAATTGATCCCCCGCCGCCCATAGTGATAATGGCTGGCCCCATCAATAGATACGATGCCCGGCAAATACCTCGCGGTATATTACTGGTCGGAATTGTAATTGCACTTCCGAGCGTGGCTTCGCCTTTCACCAGATCAACAGCATACAGGCTGAGTTGAGAACTCCCTGCCACCCGCTCAACCTTAAGTTTACCGCTGGGTAACCGATCAGCTGGAACCGTTAAAATCAACTGTTGGATGTAGTTGGTGACCAAGGTCGACCCAGAACTTTGACCCACGCTTGTATCATATTGCACCTGCTCTTTTTCAAGCGCCACCGGGGAGGAAGTCTGCAAGATAGACCTGTCAGTTCCATCTGAAGACTTCACCACTATTTTGAACCCGATACCGTCCACATTCGTCGGCGCAATACCGTCTGCCAAAGGCGTCCCTGGCCCCCAATAACCAGCGGATACCAACTCATGCTGAACGCTGCCGGAAGAGCCTCCGTAGGCGTAGTTAAAGTTTAGTCCCACCGGACGCTGCCACAACACGGTCCCGACGGCGGTTGCACTGGTTAAAGGATTGACTTGCGTCCAGCTCTGTCCAGCACGGTTACTAAAGGTACAGTTTGTCGCTGGGCTATTAACCACTGCCGCACTCAGACCTGTGCTAATTACTGCACTTAACAGCCAGAGAGTCACACACGCCACCAGCCTTTCGCGCGTTATCACGTTGATCTCCATATTGCACTCCAACGCTCACAGGCTCTAAATACGTGGCTCTGCTGACGCAGAGCCACGCAGTCGCGGTTAAACCAAAGTACTTATTCGCCTTTTAACTTAACGAATAGTGCCTTGATTAAAACCTACAAACGGGACCAGCGCGGCTTGTCCAGAGACACCGTTATAGAACAACTCGCCGTAGTTCATACCCACTAGGCCGCCATAGGTTTGACGGTAAGCTGCCGGCAAGAAGTTAACCTTTCCAGAAGCCACCGACTGTCGAACATTACCCATGTTCAAGCCCACCAGACCTCCCAACGTGGCATAAGTGCTGGCAGCGATAGAGCCGGTAGACGAGGCGTTGGTGATGCGAGCGTTGTTCTGACCTACCAGACCGCCCACGACGGCGCGTACACCGCCTTGCACGTTACCACTGGCTGACGCTGACTCTATGGAGCTGGAGGAGTTGTTGCCGTTCGTACCGACTAAACCGCCCGCGAAGCTATTAACTCCCGCGACAACCGCACCGCTGGACTCAACAGCGCGCAAGGTGCCGTCGTTAAACCCGACCAGCCCACCCACATGGCTGTTGCCATAAGCCGTTGTCTTGCCCCGAGCTACAGAATGGGTAATGGTGCCATGATCGTTAAAACCTACCAGCCCACCCACACGACTGTTATTGCCTGCACTCACACTGCCCGTTGCTTCGGCAACGTCGATGCTGCTATTCACGTTATTACCGACCAGGCCACCGACGTTTGCGCCATATGAGTCGCTAACGCCACTGCTGGCCTTAACATTCATCAGTGTGCTGTTTTTGTTGGTCCCCACCAAACCACCTGCGCCGATAGAACCTGATCCAATCACCAAGCCGCTGCTGGTAGATTCAGTAATAGAACTATTGAGGTTAAGCCCAACCAGCCCGCCCACACTGCCCGCACCGGAACTGCGGACCGCACCCATCGCATTAGTGCGCTCAAGGGTGCCATTCTCGTTGTAACCCACCAGCCCACCGACATTCAGCCCCGCACCAGTACTGATCGTAGAGCCGCTGCTGGACGAGTCCGCGATGTAACCTGCATTGTTGGCCCCAACCAAACCGCCAACCCCTCCACTGACGTTACGCTGCATGGCGCCACTGACATTGGATTGGGAAACACTATTGGTGATTGTCGCCAGTCCCCACACGCCAGTAGTGTTCTCGCCCACCAGGCCACCGATCGAGGTAGTGTAAGCATTACCGGTCACTACGCCTTGGGAGGAGCTGTTATCAATGGAGCCGCCTAAATTGCGCCCCACCAAACCGCCCACGCTGTTGTTACCCCGCCAATAAGCAGCCACGTTGACATTCTGAGTCGACACATTGGACACCGTGCCAAAGTTCACCCCTACCAGACCACCAATCGAAGAAGTGGGTGTCGTCACCTGACTTCCCGTGATGGCCATGGACATCAGCTTAAGGTTACTAATACTGCCGGACGAAGCAGAAAACAGCCCCAGATTGGCACCGCTGTTGCGTACTGTCAGACCGCTAACAGTGTTCCCCAGGCCATCAAATACCCCGCGGAACTGGGTGTTGCCGCCAATAGAGTCAAAGTAAACTCTGTTGGAAATACTATTGCCCAGTACGTAAAAACCACTGAGGTTGGCGTTAACGTTCTGCAATTGGGCAACGTTCTGGATCACGTTGTAATAAGTACCGTTAGATTGGTACGTAGCCCCGGCGGCTGACAAGGTTACCTGACCGTCTTTGCCCAAGTTTGAACGCCCGCCGTGGTTCAGGGTCATGCCGCTGTTGAGACCGGTCAAAGACACTTTGCTATTGAGGTTGGCATCGCGCTCGGCATCAATAGCCACGCGCGCACCCGCGCCTGTGGCTGTCAAAGCACCATTAAGATTGATATCACCTGCCGATTTCAACGTCAGACTGTTACCACTCTTCCAACTGATGGGGCCCGTGAGCGTCAGATCACCATTCCTGCTGGTCACTTCAATATTAGTGCTCGCCAGGTTACGGGTAAGGGTGTCGCTAAAGGTGGTTACGCCCGCCGTCGCTGCTGTTGGGCTGATAGTGACTTTGTCGGACGTAAGCTTCCAAGTGCCGGTCTGGCCATTGCTGGCAGCAGTATTGACTTGAGTGCCCAGTTGGGCCTCAACGTCAGCCCCCTTGACCTCAATCACGCCACCATTGCCATAGCTATTCAGTGCGTTTGCCGTGAGTGCTCCACCGACGCGCACAACACCCACATCACCACCGTCAAGGGTGATCTTGCCAGCTGAGCCATTGAGGGTATTGGCTTCGATAGAACCCTGATTATTCACCACGGCCTGTAGCATGTTGCCGGCACTTCGAGCCGTCATTAGTACTTGGCCACCATCGGCCTTTAACAAGCCGCCGTTTTGGGCCAGCGCATTCACGGCTGCAGCATCAACTTGCAAGTTGAGCAAATTATTGCCGTCAAAGTTAACAGTGAAATCCGATCCCGCTCCCAGTGCAACACGGCCCATCTGCGCTTGAATGACGCCATCATTGCGGACATTAGAACCCAACAGAGCAATGTTTCCACCTGGTGCAGCAGTCAGAGTCCCGTTGTTAACAATCTCTGCATTGGACACACCGCTAAAGTGGTAGTTGCCAGCCAAAAAGTCAGCATCGCTGATCGCTTGCGTCGAGGCCACCAAGCTACCGACGTTGACCTGAGCACCCTGACCTACAACCACACCGTTAGGGTTGACCAAGAACACTCGACCATTGGCATCCATTTGACCGTTGATGCTACTTACATTAGTACCGGTAACACGGTTCAAAGCAACCGAGGAAGAGCTGGGCTGATTGAAGGTGACCCGTTGCCCAGCGCCAATACTGAAGTCGGTCCAGTTAGTAATCAGCTTGTCACTGTGCTGATTAATGGACATTTGCGAGCTACCGTTAAAAACCAGAATGTCACCCTGACCGGACACCACAGTACCTCCAGTCGGCAACGCAAAGGCAGGCGCCATGGCGCCCAAACCCAAGGCAGCCAGAACAGCCACAACCCCTAGCTGACGACTGGATTTAGAACGGCGACGTGCGCCTTCCTGAGTCACATTCCAGCAGCCTAACGCCTGATTCCAGACCAATGCATAAACCTTGTTCAAAGTGCCATCCTCTTATCATTACTAATGCCCTGCACCCTTGCAGAACACCCGGTCACTCCAAGTGCGCAAGCACTCAGAAATACTGTGTGGCGTTCACCCAGATCCTGGGGTCTTGGTGAGGACCATCGTCTTGTTCTGTACTGCGAATTGGCCAAGCCGCCGTCAGGCTGATTTGCTGCCCGATACCACTCCAAGTGGCACCCACGCCACCCGCCGTCATTGCACGGCGATTGTTTTCCGAGGTCCAAGGACGCTTGTTGATATCCACTGCGCCTTTATCGACAAAGGCACTCAGTTGAACGCCAGAAAATGGCAAGTAACGCAGCTCCATGCTGGCCTGCCAGCCCTGATCGCCACTGCCTGTACCCAAGGCATAAGCGCGTACCCCGCCGGGGCCGCCGAGGCCAATTTTTTCAGAACTGTCCAGGTTGGTACTGGCCCACTGCGCGTTTAGTTGGCTGTAGAGATGCCAGCGCTGACTCAAGCGCTGCAGGCGCGCGACACTGAAGTTAGCCCGGTCAAAATGACCGTCGCTCCCGGCGCTGCGCCGGTCAAGGCTCTGCTCAAGTTCGTCGCCGATATTCAATCGCCCGCAGCTGTAGCTGAGGGAGAACAGGCTTTGCCCCCCTCCGAACCACAGGTCGCGATTGTTACTGTTAAGCCCCAGCGTCCACAGTTCCACACGCTTGGGGCTACTCAGTTCAAACAGATCGATATCGTCTTGTAGATGCTTGGTGTCGTACTGCACTTGTGCATTGAGGTTGAACGTACGACTGCGAATAAGCGGCTGGGACGCATAGGCGCTGCGCACTGTGGCTTTGCCATTGGCCTTGAGCACTTCAAATTTTTTGCCTAACCGGTAAGTCATTTCGGAGTAAGCAACACCGACTTGAGTTGACCAAGGCCCTACCGGCAACCTATAGCCTGTGCGGTAGTAACGTTGAGACTGATTGCTTCCCAGAACCCGCAGACTGAACTCATCCCCCAGGCGCAGAGGGTTATTAAGGTTAAAACTGGCGCCAAGACGGTACTCACCAGTGTATTGACCGCCATAGTTGTCAGCCTCCAGGGTGCCGGTCGCCCAAGGGCCTGGATCGGCATCGACCACCAGATCGGTACTTCCTCGCTGCGCTCCAGGACGTAGCGTGCCTTTGACCGTAATGCCCGGCAGATCACTGAGTAGCAACAGACTGCGTTCTAGATCAGCGTCATAGACAATCGCACCTGGCTTCAAAGAAGACAGGGGTTGATGCAATACGCTATCAAGGGTGCGAGAACGATTATTCACTTCGATACGATCGAAATGCCCTTCCATGACTTCAATGCGCACCACACCCTGCTCAATATCTTGTGCAGGTAGAAACGCTCGTGCCAGAACGTACCCGTGGCTCTGGTAATAGTCAGTAATACGTTGCGCCGCAGCCCGCAGCCCGGCGAGATCAAGAGACTCCCCCCGTAAGTCGGCCACTAGCGCCAGCAGTACCCCATTGGAGAACACCTGGTTGCCTTCAAGAAGGAAGTTCTCCACGGTCAAACGCATCCCGCCATCGTTCGAAGGCGGTAGCGCTGGCCGCGTGGGGCGAGGTATTTCCAGATCGACATCTGAAGGCTCTTGAAACGCTGGTTGCAAAGACTCGATGTCACGTATGGCCTGGCCCGCATTAGGCACTTGGGCAAAAGTCATCAACGGCAACAGGCTCACCAATAACAATGCCCACTGCCCGCCCTTCCTCACCGTGGATCTGCGATCTCTTTTGCCAGCATCTGAACTGTCGGCCTTAATCCTTGTGTAGTGATGCACGCACACTGACGGTCTCCCCACTGTCATCAACAAAGTCATATTCCACAAACGAGCTGTCACGCCCCTCGGGCAGCGCAACGCTTGCCGTACCAAAAGGGTCGACGGTGATGTTCCGCGCCACCGGGGTCAGGTTCATGGCCCCTTGGCGCAAAGCGGTGATTGATACGTAAAACGGCGAAGGGTTTTCGGCGCTCAAAACCCTCCCTGCCGATAATTTCCATACAACGTGACGCGCCGCCGTCTCAGCGGAACCAGGTAAACCAGGAGGGCGAAATAGCAACTTCATACGCAAGCGATAAGACAAACGCAGCAAGTGGCCACTGCTGTCTGGTAAGCGCGGAACTTCCAGGAAGTTGATCCAAAACAGAGACTCGCGATCACCAGGCAAAGCCTCGCCCGTGTAACGCAGTTGCAATGCTTTGGTTTGTTGTGGATCGAGCCGCACAAGGGGCGCTGAGACGACAAACGGCACCGTTAACAAGCTCGGATCTATCCGCGGGTCACCTTTATCCAGCCAGGTTTGCGCCAAAATCGGTTGCTCACCGGAATTACCCAAGCGAACCGTGAGGGTTTTCGATTGCCCCGGATAAACAAAACGCGTGCCGGTGACTGACAAGGCTGCCTGCGAGCAAACACAGAAACTGACAAGTACCAATGCGCCCACGCTCAGAAACATCGCCTTGGGCTTCAAAAGTGCAACTCTTGCGCTGAACGCTTGCCAAGTTCTGAAACGGGACGGCAAGGTAACTCCAACAAGTCATAACCACTGTTTTTCCCGGCAGGACGCTCGGGCAACTGGTAATCCACCTGACACTGTTGATCCCGCTCTTTACCCCACTCGACACGGATCGTTCCTTGATCTTTTTCGGATCGAATAACCAATCGGCTACCCTGCCCTACAGCTCCGATGGTTTCGCCAGTCTGGACGTCGATAGCCGTTGCGGCGAAAGGCAGGCGATCACCATTGACCAACCTGCTATTGATGAGCACTGGCCGCGCACGCAGGGTTGGATAATCAAGCATCACCACCGCCCCGGCACGCGGGACCACACTGCGCGAGCTGACCTTAAGCTCTACGTCATCAGGCATGCCATTAGGGTCAATATCGACGTTATTCACCTGATAAGGCGTCAGGCTGTTCAACACTGCGTAGCCACGGCTATCAACAGTGGTCACGCCATAACCGACTTGTGCGCCCTGCGCATCTGGCGCTCGAATCACCCCAATGGTTTCACCTAGACTTTGGGATAACGTCACACCACCGGGGTGAGCAATAATGGCCCCTGAGGCACTCAAGGAACCTTGTTGGTAGTCACGGCCACGCGAAACGCTTGCGCCCAGCGAAACCTTAGGTAAGCGATAGTTAAGACTGGCGTTATTAGATACGTCATGGTTTTGACCGTCGCGCGCGACTGATAACGCGTACGCTCCCTGACCAGACTCATCGATAACGCCTGATAAGCCAGAGGACAGGTGGGTCCCCGAGTAGTTATCGCGGCTTGCAAAACTAGTGAGCGTCGTTCCTCTATTAGGCTCGCGACCCAATGGAATGGAGACACTTAAACTGACCATGGTGTTGGCGTTACTACCCGCTCCGCTTGCCCAGTAATCTGCGCCACCTTGTGTGCGCTGCGCCGCAAGGGTGTAGGTATTACCACGCCATTGATTGCTATAGCCCAAAGAAAAACTCTGAGTCTGGCTGCTCTGATTCCAATACTTAATCGATGAGCCACTCAGGTAGAGACTGCCGCCGAATTCACCGAATCGTTGGCTGATGTTCATATCCAGACGGCTGCGCGTACGTGCATAGTCGGCAGCTTTGAGCGGGTCGCGCGCGATCACATCTTGTAAGGCAACAGCGTCACGCAACCCCAAGTACCCGGAGGTGGAGTAGCGATAAGCAAGCAGTGAAAAGTTCGTACCACTGGCTGGAAGATTTTTACTGTAAGACAGCCGCACACTTGAGCCTTGCTGGCGCTGGTCGTTACTCAGCTCAGTCTTGGCCAACGTCAGATCAACGGCAAAGCCTCCAATGGGAGTATTAAGCGCCGTGCCCAACATGCCGGACATATAGTCACGGGTCAGCGCGCTTCCTCCGTAAGCTGTCAACTCGTTATCCAAGCCGTGTTGAACAGTACCTTGCAGCATGAAAGGTTGTGTGCCTTGTATGCTTTTATCTATCACTTGCCCGGCAGTTGCGCTGTAGCGAGTACGCCCAGGCCGAAGTAACTGTACGGTGGTCGCAAAGGGCACCATGAAGGAACTTTTCTGACCGTTTGCTTCGGTGACTGTGACTTGCAAATCACCACCAAAACTAGCCGCTTGCAGATCACTGATTTCAAAGGGACCAGGCGCTACTGTCGTCTCATAAACAAGATAGCCGCGCTGATAAATCGTCACCCTTGCATTTGAACTGGCCGTTCCTCGCACTACCGGCGCATAGAAACGCTGACGTTGTGGCAACATGCGATCGTCGCTCTCGACTTGAACGCCACGAAACGAGATGGCATCAAAAAATTCACCACTGGTCGAACTCTCACCCGCCAGTAACTGCGCATTTAATTTCGTCAGATCGGTTTGTGCATAAATATTACCTCGCTGATAACGCTCCCCCGTTTTAGGCGACCATACGAGGCTACCTGTGTGCCGAAAGCGCACACTGGCGAGGTTCAGCCCCATGTTCAGGCCTGCATAACCATTGGTATAACGCACACCATTACTACTGGAGGTAGACAAATTAGTGTCATAACTCAGTTGGGCGGCCGTCACGCCTTGATCCCATAAAGAGGGATCGACATCCTTACTTGATGAATCTCGAGACAAGTAATACTCAGGCACAATCATATTCAATGTTTGTTCTGCTATATCAACTTTAACCGAGACCCCCGGAACATAATCTGCCAGGTTTTCACACACTAACCCTTCTGGCAGAGGTGAGCGCACAGTCACACTGCGTACTAAGTCAATACCCATCCGCTCGAGCAAAGCCCGGTCATAACACAGGTGCGCATTTTGTTGCCCTGGGATGTTTCGTAGTTCAATATTTTGCACTCCCTGCCAGTTACCGTTGACCAACATATCAAGGCGATAATGACCCGCTGAGATGAGGTTTGCTTTCTCAAAGCGAGAGGTGTCAATCCCCTCTACGCTAGAGCCTTGGACCAACATTTGCGAATCGAAAACTATATCTTCAGGATTAACTTCTGGCTTTAGCATGGGCTCACCTGTTGCCATAGCTGACATCTGTGCATGAGAAGGTCCCGCGTGAACCAACATAAGAAAAAACATCATCGTCACGAGCACGCCAACCATTGGCTTATGCACATAACGATGCTTTCTCTTAACGCACAGCAATGTTGTCCGACCCGTGATAGCAGGTCGAAGCAAAGGGCATATCAACATACTCAGTATCCAGAATTCGCTCTTGCGCCAAGACGTAACGAGTGCATTTCTCTACCTGACAACTATTTAGCTAACGGTTTCTCTATTACCCGTCGACCGCCATAGTCGTTAATAACTTCATACTGAACCGATGCCTTCTGATATGGCGAGGTAATAGGCAGAGACAAAGTAAACTGAGCCTTACCAAAGGGCTCAACCATTCCAGTACCTGCGGGCGTTAACGTAGCTTTAAACTGTGCCCCAACACGCCCAAAAGACACGTAATAAGGTGAGGGATTAGTCACCTCCAGAACAGCATTACTTTTGCCTTTGCCTGCAACATTACGAATAAGTTTCCACGTGAGTGAATCAGCAGCACCGGAAGCATCCGGGCCTAGCGAATCGGGACGAAAAAAAAGCTTAATACGGGTGCGGAAGGAGAACTGTAAAACTGTTTCGTCAACGGAGCTGCGAGGAGGCATCTCTAATACGTTTAACCAAAATAACGACTCTCGGTCTGTCGGCAATTGAGGCTGTGCGGAGCTGATGCGCAGAACCGCTGTACTCCCCGAATCGACTCGAGTCACCGCTGGAGCAACGATAAAGGGGACTTGCAAATCCTCTGGCAGCGCGTCAGATTGCCCATCATCCACCCAACTTTGAACTAATACAGGAGCGACACTAACGTTATTAATTCTTAATGTGACCTCACGACTCTTTTCCGGAAAGACAACCCGTGTGCCCTGCACAATAATAGCGCCTTGAGCAACGTTGACTAAAAGCCCCATAAAGATGGCGCCGATGACAAAGGCATAAGAACATTTTATCGGCGCCATGGCCTACCTCCTATCCAATACTATTACTGATAGGAAAGGGTGTATCGAACATGCGAAATACCTGAGCCTGGTGTAACGCTGGCAGCAGTAGACACATATGATGCCTTATAAGACAACGTCGCCTTATTATCTGCAATGGTGGCAACTTGAGGCACTGCTTCAGCTTCGCCTAAAGGGATTTTCGCACCGCCCGGTGTGTCGTTGAATACTTGAATCTGTACACCTGTGGCAGAAGAGGTGCCAGTGAGTTTCAAGTTCCCAGTAACCGAATCAACATTACCTACTTGATCAAAAGCGATGGAAACCTTACTGTCGTTTGTGCACGACGCTCCCGAAAGTTGAAGTTTAAAAGGCACAAAGCTCGATGCCGTACCAATACTTGTAAAAGTACTAGGAGACACCCTACCCAAATCAACGTTAGTAATATTACCTTCACCAGGACCTTTGCCATTGATATCGCAGGTGACATCAGTAATGCTACCCGAGAAATTCACAACACCATCAACAGCATAAGACAACGAAGGAGCCATCAGAACCAAAAGCGAACCAGCAGCCATGCATTTTTTTAGCGACATGATTTTCATTTAACTTCCTTTTTACATTATCCGAGTCAAAAATAATCCATTAGCTCGCTCCAACCCAAGACCAAACATTGTCGGAGCTCGCAAAGCCCTAATACCCAGCACACCCGAGAAAGAGCTAAATAACAATACAACTCCATTGGACCAAACACATTAAGACTCCACCGAATGAACATTCAGATAGTACTCAATCTGGCTTCAGATACTTCTGACCCTGCACCAAGGCAAACTAAAATCAGCTATCTCATCCTAAAATAATAATAACTATCGACGACGGCCCACGACTTATGGCACATTCACGCGCCTGCGCTTTCTGAAATAGCTCATGTCACACCACTCAGGCATTAAAAGGACGTTTGCCAATGGGTAATATTGTTATTGTTGATGATCATCCGTTGGTGCGTATGGCACTTCGGTGCCTGCTGGAACAACATGGGCACAGCATAATGGCGGAAGTGGACAATGGTCTTGAGGCAATTCAGTGTGCACGCACCTGTCAACCAGACATCGTCATACTTGATCTCGACATTCCAAAGCTGGATGGACTTGCCGTAATGTCACACCTGATGGCCAATCATTTCTCAGTCAAAATACTTATCCTCACCTCCAGCGCTCCCGAAAATTTCGCAGCCAGGTGCTTGAAGGCGGGTGCCAGCGGTTTTATGAGTAAACTCGATGCGTTAGATGAAGTGGTTGATGCCGTCAAGGCGCTAATGAGCGGCCGTACATTCTTCCCACAGAGCGCACTCCAGGCGCTGCAGGAAAGCTTTCCTTTAGAGCACACCAACACACCCACAAAGCTAGTACTGACCAACAGAGAAACAACTGTACTGCGTTTACTTGGACAGGGCAAAAACAATCAAGAAGTAGCAGCGGAACTATTTATCAGCCATAAAACTGTTAGCACCTATAAAGTCCGACTATTGAAAAAATTCAACACCACTCACTTGGTGGCAATGGTCGACGCTGCTCGACGAATGAACTTTATTTAATTCATACCCAGCAGGCATGCCAGCCCTGTGACATCATGGCTTTTTATCGCTAAAAAATTTTAATTTTCCTCAGCTATCAAAACTGCAAGCGACTTATCTAATTGACAGATTAGCCACTTAATCCGCTTAGATAACTCGACCAGCACCACCCACGATTCATTTACGCAAGCGCTCTCCATAAAACCACAATGTTTAACGAGAGATTCATATTTGAATACACCGGCCGAGCCCAAAATCTTATGTGCACACTTGGCCACCCATATTCTGTCTCTTGCGTCGACTGCTGCCAGCAATACGTCGACATCAGACCTATTGACGCTGCGTACTTGCTGAATAAACATTAATAACCTACCCCGATCACCCCGAGCCAAGTATTTAACGGCACTGACGGCACACTCTGCTCCCTT
The DNA here is from genome assembly GCF_009600165.1 of Pseudomonas sp. FSL R10-0399. Lineage (NCBI taxonomy): Bacteria > Pseudomonadati > Pseudomonadota > Gammaproteobacteria > Pseudomonadales > Pseudomonadaceae > Pseudomonas > Pseudomonas sp. FSL R10-0399. The sequence continues at coordinate 9,025 of NZ_WIWK01000065.1, read as the reverse complement.
GAAACCTGCTACCAAGCGCTTTGAATCGCCCATACCATCAGGAAATATAACATCATGATATTGAGCGTACCGAAAAAAAGAATCCATACAAACCTCCGCTTAAGCCTACTAAAATTACATTTCAGAGAGTGTTCAACCCAGCCAACAAACACTCAATATCTGCTCCCGTATTTTTACAGAAAATACTCAGCACCTAATTATTATTCATTAATAAACAAAATAGAATCAGCGGTTTCTGAAATTCGAAAAACTTAAGTATGCGAGCATCTACGACCCTAAAGCCCAACAGCCATAGCCCAAGCGGCATAGGGCTTATCACCAAACTTCATATACATTCTGATACCCCCCACTCAACACACTGGCCATTCCCAACTTGTTGTTTAGATGGATTAATATTCATTTACCAAAGCCAGAATGAGGCAACACAAGCAGGCAGAAGGTGGCCCAATGGTCTTGAGCAGCATTGAGGTGTGAATCCTCGTCCGATCGAAACGACAAATAGCCAAATAACGCCGTGTCATACCTCGGCTAGTACGCGCAGGGCGTTGTATTGATTGGATTCGGTAATGAGAAAGGCTGAAACGAGCGCAGGTGCTTGGGAGTGTGATAACAATGCAGACCCACAGGCGGGGGCACCCGACCACCTATATAGCCTCACGCTCAAGCTACGACCCAATGTAGCAGGCTCACAAATGGGAAACTGCAACCGCCGTAAGGATCTGCACCGGGCGACTCCAGGGGCTGAAGTTATTTGAGAAGCACTCTAGTGCTGCTCGGTACGCCCTCATGGGCGTCGCACAGGTCTCTGGATGCGCCGCCAGGACTCAAGTTGTTCGTTTTACGCCTGCTTAGACGCTCAAGACGAGACTTACAGCCGCGCTTCACTCCACTGGCTGTGGCCAGCTTACGGCAGGTCTGTCGCCACGAGATTGCGTATACGCTGGACACAGAAATGCAAAAAGCCCCGTAGCTTATTCAGCTACGGGGCTTTTCTATGTAATGGCGGAGAGATAGGGATTCGAACCCTAGGTACTGTCGCCAGTACAACGGATTTCGAATCCGTCCCATTCGGCCACTCTGGCATCTCTCCAACGGCGCGCATCATAACAATGCTTTTGATTTCAGGCAAAGCCTTTTTTCAAAAAAATCGCGTGCTATCAGTTGCTTGCGCGCGTTTACAGCTTAAAGCGGGACGCCGAGGCGGTTTGCAACTTCTTCGTAGGCTTCGATAACGTCGCCCAGGCCCTGACGGAAACGGTCTTTGTCCATTTTCTTGCCAGTGGCTTTGTCCCACAGACGGCAGCCGTCCGGGCTGAATTCGTCGCCCAGGACGATGGTGCCGTCGTGGAATACGCCGAATTCAAGTTTGAAGTCGACCAGCAGCAAGCCAGCGTCGTCGAACAGTTTGTTCAGCACGTCGTTAACTTTGAGCGACAGTTCTTTCATGCGAACCAGTTGCTCGGCTGTGCCCCAACCGAATGCCACTACGTGGGATTCGTTGATGAACGGGTCGCCCTTGGCGTCGTCCTTGAGGAACAGTTCGAAGGTGTAAGGATTGAGCTTCATGCCCTCTTCAACACCCAGACGCTTGACCAGGCTGCCTGCCGCGTAGTTACGCACAACGCATTCAACCGGGATCATGTCGAGCTTTTTAACCAGGCATTCGTTGTCGCCCAGCAGTTTGTCGAATTGCGTCGGCACGCCGGCGGCTTCGAGTTTCTGCATGATGAAGGCGTTGAACTTGTTGTTCACCATGCCTTTACGATCGAGCTGCTCGATACGCTTGCCATCAAATGCTGAGGTGTCGTTGCGAAACAACAGGATCAAGCGGTTTTCGTCGTCAGTCTTGTAAACCGATTTCGCTTTACCGCGATAGAGTTCTTCACGTTTTTCCATGATGGGCTCCGCATGCTAAGTAGGTGGGCTAGGCGATTGTGCGCCAGTCGAGCCCTGAATCTTGATCCGCCAGTTGCAGCCAGTCCGGGTCGCACCCAAGGGTGTCGACGAAACATTGTCGGGCCAGCTGCGGCAGGTTGTTCTTGCTGCTGAGGTGGGCCAGCACCAGGTGTTGCAGGTCTTTCCAGCCCAACTCGGCCACCAGGTTTGCGGCCTGATGGTTGTTCAAATGTCCTTCCTGACCACCCACTCGCTGCTTGAGAAAGTAGGGGTAGTGACCACGGGCCAGCAGGTCGCGGCAATGGTTAGCCTCGATCATCAGTGCATCCAGATCGCGGTAGCTGTGCAGCACGCCCGCGCAATAGGAACCCAGGTCGGTCAACAAGCCAAAACGCCGCTGACCATCACTGAACACATATTGGGTGGGCTCCTGAGCATCATGTGCCACACGGGTCACACTGATGGTCAGAGCGCCGATCTGCAGCGTCTCACCGTCTGCCACGAAACCGGCCGGCTCCAGTGGTTTGCGCATCCCGCGCTGAGTGCCACGACTCATATACACCGGCAAATTGTAGCGCCGAGACAGCAAACCCACGCCATGCACGTGATCGGCATGTTCGTGGGTTACCAAAATCGCGCTCAGTTTGTGTGGGCTGACGCCTAACCGAACCAGGCGGCGCTCGGTTTCTCGCAACGAGAAACCGCAATCGACCAATACATAGGTGCTGTCGCTGGCTATCAGCGTGCCATTCCCTTGGCTACCACTGCCGAGAACGGCAAAACGCATAAAATTAGCCCAGGTTGTCTTGAATCTCGCTCAACACTTTGCGCGCCACTTCTGGCGATGCGCTCTTGTTGATGTTCTCTTCAACCGTCACTTGTACGCTGTCACCGACCTTGCTCAGGCGAACCTGATAACGCTGGGCACGGGCTTCAACTTCTTCCTTGCTCGGCTTGCCACCAAAGAGACCGGAGAAGAAACCAGGTTTCTCGTCTTTCTTCTCGGCTTTTTCCGCCAGGTTGATGTAGTACAGGCCCAATGTGCGGTTGATGTCTTCAACGCGCCAATCGCCTTGCTCAAGTGCACGACCGACACTGGACCAGGCACGATCGAGGTCTTCGGTGAGGCTCAGTACAGGGTTGCCGCTGCCGTCTTCGCTCAAGGTGACACGCGCCGGGGTATCGAAGTCACGGGCTGCCAACAACGACACCGAACCGCCTTTCTCGGCGCTGCGGCTCATGCTGATCAGCATTTCGTCAACCAGGCCCGCATCCAGACCGGTGTTCACCGAGTTCTGAGTGAAATCAACATTGGCGGTGCTGCCCGCCGGACGGTTGGCGCTGACCACGTAGATTTCGCTGGTGTTGCGCTGCACGCCTGGCTCGATGCGCACCCGCAGACGGGTTTCGCTGTCGGCAGCCAAGCCGCTGCTGGTCACGTGACGGGCAATCGGCGAGGACAATTCGCCAGCCTGCTGCCAAGCGGTGGTGAACTCGCCGGTTTGTGGGCGCTGCTCGTCGATACGGAAGCCGTTGTCCTGGAAGAATTGCATCGCAACCGACCACACCTCGGACGGCACGTGCTGCGCCAACACCCAACGGCTGTCGCCGGTTTTTTGCAGGCTGTAGTCGCCGGAGCTGGTAATCGCCGCCAAAGGTTGTGGACGTGGCACGACAAACTCGCCCTTGACGTTGTCATCCGGCACGTTGGCCGGAATCGGCAACAACGGCACCAGGCGCTTGTCAGTGACAACGCCCGGCGGCAGTTTCATCGGTGCAGTTTCTTGAGCTTGCAAATAGTCGCTGCCACGGTCCCGGAAGTACCCATCTGGGCCCCACAGCCAACCGCAGCCGCTGGTGCTTGAAATAATCACGGCTAGTGCGGAAAGTCCGGCCAATCGCTTCATGCGTAATGCTTCCTCAATTAAACCAGGACGCCGGACTGGCGCATGGCCTGCCGCAGCGGTTCGTGACAGGCTTCGCTGAGCCAGGTGAGCGGCAGACGGATACCGTCCGGCATCAAGCCCATCTCATGCAGCGCCCACTTCACGGGGATCGGGTTGGATTCGATAAACAGGGTTTTATTGAGCGGCATCAGTTTTTCGTGAATCTTGCGGGCCGTGTCAGCATCGCCACGCATCGCAGCGGCGCACAGGTCGCTCATGTCACGCGGGGCAACGTTGGCGGTCACCGAGATGTTGCCTTTGCCGCCGAGCAGCATCAGCTCTACAGCCGTGGCGTCATCACCGGAGTACACCAGGAAATCGCTGCTTACATGGTCCAGGATGGCGCGCACGCGGGTCAGGTCGCCGGTGGCCTCCTTGATGCCGATGATGTTATTCACTGTCGACAGGCGCACCACGGTTTCTGGCAGCATGTCGCACGCCGTACGGCCCGGAACGTTGTAGAGGATCTGCGGGATATCAACCGCTTCGGCGATGGCCTTGAAGTGCTGATACAAGCCTTCTTGGGTCGGCTTGTTGTAATACGGCGTCACCAGCAGGCAAGCATCTGCGCCCGCGGTCTTCGCGTTGGAGGTCAGTTCGATCGCTTCACGCGTCGAGTTGGCGCCTGTGCCGGCAATCACCGGAATACGCCCCGCCACCTGTTTGACGACGTAACGAATCACTTCGATGTGTTCGTTCACATCCAGAGTTGCTGATTCACCTGTGGTGCCAACGGCAACAATGGCGTTGGTGCCCTCTTGCAGGTGAAAGTCCACCAGTTTGCTCAGAGCGTCCCAATCAAGACGTCCTTGTGCATCCATAGGTGTGACCAGTGCCACCATACTGCCCGCAATCATGCAACCGCTCCTGCCGGAAAAAGAGAGCCGTAATGGTACTGGCGCCATGACCCTTGCACAAGCAACAGCGCGCCTCATGAGCATTCCCCTTCGCGTTGCTTTTCGCTACCCTTCATCCTTTGATTGGTACTGATGTGTGCGAACGTCTGTTTTACGGGCCTTTATGTCAGCATTTCACACCCTGCCCCCACGCCACAGAACGCAGTTTGCCGCGTGTGCAAATTGCCTGAAAAGGCCTGCTGGCGGGCTTTTGCTGTTTATAAAGGGCCTGATTTTCGACTCGCACGTCATCGACCGTACTGACCGCTCATCGTTTTAGGAAGGCTGCATGTCCACCCCCACAGTCCGCGAACAATTCCTTGTCATCAGTGCACTCGGCGCCAATCCCATGGAGCTGACTAACGTCCTGTGCCGGGCCAGCCATGAAAATCGCTGCGCGGTGGTGACCTCTCGTCTGACTCGCCACGGCGAATGCAGCGCGCTGGTACTGGAAATTTCTGGCAGCTGGGACGCCCTGGCCCGCCTTGAGGCCGGCCTGCCCTCCCTGGCAAAACGCCACGCCTTCAACGTCAATGTTGTGCGCAGCGCGGCACTTGAGACTCGCCCGCAAGCACTGCCATACGTGGCTTATGTTAGTTCGGCCTACCGCTCGGACATCATCAACGAGCTGTGCCAGTTCTTCATGGACCACAACGTTGAACTCGAAAACCTGACCTGCGACACCTATCAGGCCCCGCAAACCGGCGGCACCATGCTCAACGCCACGTTCACCGTGACCTTGCCGCCCGGTGTGCAAATCAGTTGGCTGCGCGACCAGTTCCTGGATTTCGCCGATGCCCTGAACCTCGACGCGCTGATCGAACCGTGGCGCCCACAGAACCCGATGTAAGGAAGGAACCCCTCATGGCCGTTGCACTTGACCAACCCGTAAGCGACTTCCAGATCCCTGCGACCGGCGAGAAAACCGTTAGCCTGTCGGCCCTCAAAGGCAAACAGGTGGTGATTTACTTCTACCCCAAAGACAGCACGCCGGGCTGCACCACTGAAGGCCAGGGCTTTCGTGACCACTACGCCGAGTTCCAGGCAGCCAATACCGAAGTGTTTGGCGTATCACGGGACAGCCTCAAGTCTCACGAGAACTTCAAGGCCAAGCAGGCGTTTCCATTTGAATTGCTGAGCGACAAGGACGAAGCCCTGTGCCAGCTGTTTGACGTGATCAAGCTGAAAAAGCTCTACGGCAAGGAATACCTGGGCGTGGATCGCAGCACCTTCCTGATCGACAAGGACGGCGTCCTGCGTCACGAATGGCGCGGCGTTAAAGTGCCAGGGCATGTTGAAGCGGTGCTGGAACAGGCCAAGCAACTGAACCAGGCCTGACCCGGTACGCATGACCTGGGATCTACACCCTGTGGGAGCGGGCTTGCTCGCGATGCCGACAACTCGGTCTATCTAATACACCTTGTTGGCCCAATCGCGAGCAAGCCCGTTCCCACATGCTCGCTCCTACACGATCAAATCGTTTTACTGACGCACCAACCGCAGGTTGTTGAATTCGACCGTTTCGGTACTGCGGTACGGGTTGATGTCCAGCCCGCCACGGCGCACGTAGCGCGCATATACGGTCAACTTCTCGGGTTTAAGCAAACGCTGCAAATCGAGAAAAATCCGCTCGACACACTGCTCATGGAAGTCTGAGTGCTGGCGAAAGCTCACCAGATACGCCAGCAAACTGGCGTGATCCAGCGAGGCACCACGGTACTCCACCACCACGGTGCCCCAGTCTGGCTGGCTGGTGACCGGGCAGTTGGACTTGAGCAAGTGGCTGTACACGCTCTCCTCCACAACCTGCGACGGGTCGCACTTGAGCAACTCAGGACGCGGGTGCGCGTAATCGCTGACCGTAATGTCCAGATCATCAATGCATACACCCGGCAAAACGCCTACGCCATCTGCTTGAACGTCATTCAAACTGCGCACGCGCACGCTCACAGGCTTACCAGAGGCGGCTGACAAATCCGCCTGCAAGGTGGCTTCCAGGGTTTGCGTATCGGCAAACACGGTCTGGTTCAGCGAGTTCAGGTACAGCTTGAAGGACTTGGACTCAACGATGTTCGGCGAATCGGCAGCAAAGGCGAATTCGCCAATGGCCACCACGGGCTTGCCCGAGGGCAACAGCCACGACAGTTCGAAGCAGTTCCAGAAGTCCACTCCCACATAAGGCAGCGTGTCGGCGCTCAGCCCAAGCTCCGCCCATTTCGCCGCACGCGGGATCGGGAACAGCAAGGACGGGGTGTAGGTACTGATGTATTCACTGGACTTGCCCAGCGGCGAATGTTCGGCTGCGGGATGCATGACAAAAACCTGGCTAGAAAAACCCGGCAATTCTACAGGCTTTCAGCCCCCGCAGACGATCAGACCGATTTAAGGTGCAACTTTCAGCTGCCCCACCATGCCCGCCTGATAATGCCCGGGCACATTGCAGGCAAATTCCAGGTTGTCGGTGTTGCTAAAGGTCCAGGTCAGTTCGGCCGTTTTACCCGGCTCCACCAGCACGCTGTTAGGGTCATCATGCTTCATGCCCGACATGTTCATCCCGCCATGCCCCATCGCCGAGTGGTCCATACCCGCGTGATTGATGCCGGTGGGCGTCAACATGCCGCTCTGCTGCATGTCGAGCATCTCTTTTTGATGCGCCGCGTGCATGGCCGCGTGCCCCAGGTTGAATTCGTGCAGCAATTGGCCTTTGTTGACCAGCACAAAACGTACGGTCTCGCCGGCTTTTACATCCAGCGTCTTGGGATTGAAGGCAATGTCGGTCATGTCGACTTCCACCGTGCGCGTGGCACTGGCGGCAGGCGCCGGATGACCAAAGTCAAAGTGTTCCCCCGGCGAGGCCATGACCGGCAAACTCAGCGCCAGCAAACAACCCGCAAGAGACAAACGCTTGTGTACCGTCATACTTACCTCCAGAAACATGCAGTCAGACTTTGTACCACCTTAAAGCGGCGCGACTGGCATTCAACTGACCGCCAGATTACAACTTTGTAAGCTTGACCCTACGAACAAATCCGCCCTGTATAAGGCTGAGGTGAATTTTGTGATGAGTTGCCCATGAAACTGCTGATTGTCGAAGACCAGGCCAAAACCGGCCAATACCTGCGCCAAGGCTTGAGCGAGGCAGGCTTTACCACCGAACTGGCCACTGACGGCATCACTGGCCAGCATTTGGCCCTGACGGGCGATTACTCGCTGTTGATTCTCGATGTAATGCTGCCCGGTCGCGACGGCTGGCAGATCTTGCAGGCGGTGCGCAGCGCCGGGCTGGATATTCCCGTGCTGTTCTTGACCGCCCGCGATGCCGTTGAAGACCGCGTGCATGGCCTGGAGTTGGGGGCCGATGATTATCTGGTCAAACCGTTCGCCTTTTCCGAGCTGCTGGCCCGGGTGCGCAGCCTGTTGCGGCGCGGCAGCAGCACCACTCAAGAAACCAGCCTGCAATTGGCCGACTTGCGCCTGGACCTGATTCGCCGCCGCGTCGAGCGCGCCGGTCTGCGCATCGACCTCACAGCCAAAGAGTTTTCATTGCTGGAGTTACTGTTGCGCCGCCAGGGCGAAGTACTGCCCAAATCGTTGATCGCCTCGCAAGTGTGGGACATGAACTTCGACAGCGACACCAACGTGATCGAAGTGGCGATTCGCCGCCTGCGCCTGAAAATCGACGACAACCATGAACACAAGTTGATCCACACCTTGCGCGGCATGGGTTACGTGCTTGAAGAGCGCGCGCCCTGATGCGGCGTCTGTCACTGAGCACTCGCCTGGCCCTGCTGTTTGCCGGCTGCACGGCGGTCGTCTCGTTATTTGCCGGGGTATTGTTTGGCCGCGCCAGCGAGATGCACTTCGTCGAGCTTGATCAACAACTGATGGAAAGCCGGCTCGCGGTCTTGCGCGGCACATTGCATGGCGTGGATTCCCTCGACATGTTCAAGCAACGCTTGCCGGTACTGCTGCAAGACCTCAGCCATCAGCCCGACCTGGCGGTACGAGTGCGCGGCCCGGACGGGCATCTGTGGTTTGACAGCTCGACGCGCTTGCCGCTGGAGTTGCCTACCCAGCCGGGGCTGGGCAGCCTGCAGATCAATGGCACCGATTACCGGGTCCTCAACCCTCGCACTGACAGCCCTGATGCGCCGCAACTGACGTTATTGCTCGACATCACCCATCACCAGCACTTTCTGCAACGCATGCAGCACTTGATCTGGATGACGGTCGGACTTTCGGCGCTGGCCACCGCCCTGCTCGGCGCCTGGGCGGCCCGTAGCGGGT
>NZ_WIWK01000064.1:0-34073 GCF_009600165.1 Pseudomonas sp. FSL R10-0399 | reverse complement strand
GGTGGCGCAACGCGAGGCGGAACGGGACGCGGCCCGGAGTCGTCTGGGCCGATCGGAGACGCTGAGCAAGGAAGGTGCGGCGTCACTGCAGGAGCTGGATGATGACCGGGCCCAAACGCTCAGCGCAGAAGCAGCTGTGCTAGCGGCACGTGCACAGGTGGCCTCAGCGCAGTCAGCCGTTCTCGCGGCCAGCGCGCAGGAAGACGGTGCCGTTGCTCGGGTGGCTGCCGCTCAAGCCACCATCAAACGCATTGCCGCCGATATCACCGACAGCCAGCTCACATCGCCGCGTGATGGACGGGTACAGTTGCGTGTCGCGGAACCCGGCGAAGTTCTGGCTGCAGGCGGTCGGGTGCTCAACCTAATTGATGTGGCTGATGTCTACCTGACGTTTTTCCTGCCCGAGACAGTGGCCGGCAGGGTGGCGCTGGGCAGTGACGTACGCCTTATACTTGATGCAGCGCCGCACTTGGTGCTTCCGGCCAAGGTGACATTCGTCGCCAGCACGGCACAGTTCACGCCCAAGACCGTGGAAACCGCCAGTGAGCGGCAAAAACTCATGTTCCGAGTCAAGGCGCAAATCGACCCCGAGTTGCTGCTACGGCATCTTGAGCAGGTGAAAACCGGGCTGCCGGGGGTGGCCTGGATAAAAACGGATGCCGACGCACAATGGCCGGCATCGCTCGCAGTCAGAGTGCCGGAGTAACCAATGTCGACGATTGCGTGCATAGCGCCGGCTGTCCGTCTGCAGGACTTGCGTCTGAGTTATGGCAAGACTGCTGCTCTCAATGGTTTGAATCTGGACATTCCCGCCGATTGCATGGTCGGCCTGATCGGGCCGGATGGTGTAGGGAAGTCCAGCCTGCTGTCGCTGATATCGGGTGCTCGCGCGGTACAGGAAGGGCTGGTCGAGGTGCTTGGCGGGGATATGACGAGCAAGGCTCACCGCAATGCCGTATGTCCGCGTATAGCCTACATGCCGCAAGGTCTGGGCAAGAACCTGTATCCGACGCTGTCGGTCGAGGAGAACCTGCAGTTTTTTGCACGGCTGTTCGGACACGACGCTGCCGAGCGCCGTCGCCGCATCGATGATCTTACCCGCAGCACCGGGCTGCAGCCGTTCCTGTCGCGTCCGGCGGGCAAGCTCTCCGGTGGTATGAAACAGAAGCTCGGGCTCTGTTGCGCGCTGATTCATGATCCTGATCTGCTGATTCTGGATGAGCCGACTACCGGCGTTGATCCGTTGGCGCGCTCGCAGTTCTGGGACTTGATTGAGCGCATCCGCAAAGAACAACCAGGCATGAGCGTGATTGTGGCCACCGCCTATATGGACGAGGCCCAGGGGTTCGATTGGCTGGTGGCGATGGATGACGGGGAGGTATTGGCCACGGGTACGCCGCAGGAGCTGCTTGCCAGCACAGACAGCCCATCGCTCGAAACCGCTTTCATCCGCTTATTGCCGGAAGAGAAAAGGCGTGGTCACAAACCTGTCGAGATTCCGCCGCTGGATGTTCATGACGATGATATTGCCATCGAAGCCCAGAACCTGACCATGCGCTTTGGCGACTTCGTTGCCGTCGATAACGTCTCCTTTCGTATCCGGCGCGGCGAGATTTTCGGCTTTCTCGGCTCCAATGGTTGTGGCAAGTCGACCACCATGAAGATGTTGACCGGTCTGCTGCCCGCCACCGAAGGCCAGGCCTCGCTGTTCGGCAACGAAGTCGATCCAAAGGATATCGACACCCGCCGTCGTGTTGGCTATATGACGCAGGCCTTCTCACTCTACAGTGAACTCACCGTGCGCCAGAATCTGGTGCTGCATGCCCAGCTGTTTCATGTGCCGGAGGAGCAGGTGTTGGCAAGGGTGGAGGAGATGGCTGAGCGCTTCGGTTTGCTGCAGGTTATGGAAAGCCTGCCCGACAGCATTCCGCTCGGCATGCGCCAGCGCCTGTCGTTGGCGGTGGCCATGGTGCATGGCCCGGAAATACTGATTCTGGACGAGCCGACCTCGGGTGTGGACCCCATTGCGCGGGATAACTTCTGGCGCTTGCTCGTCGAGCTGTCGCGGCGGGACAAGGTCACCATCTTTATCTCCACCCACTTCATGAACGAGGCCGAGCGCTGCGACCGCATGTCAATGATGCATGCCGGCAAGGTGCTGGACAGCGACGCACCGGCGCGGCTGGTGGAAAAGCGCGGTGCAGCCACTCTGGAAGAAGCCTTTATCGGCTACCTGGTCGAGGCCGGAGGTGGTACCCCGCAAGAGGACTCGGACACTAGCGTTGCCGAAACAGCCCAGGCTCCGGCGGCCCACGCGGTCACCCATAAACGCTTCAGTTTTCAGCGCATGGCCAGCTATGCCTGGCGCGAATCGCTGGAGTTGCAGCGCGATCCGGTACGCCTGACCATGGCGCTGGCCGGCTCGTTGATCTTGATGTTCGTCATGGGCTTTGGCATCAGTATGGATGTTGAGGATCTGACCTATGCGGTGCTTGATCGTGACCAGACGACGATCAGCCAGAATTACGCATTGAACCTGTCCGGCTCTCGCTACTTCATTGAGCAAGCGCCGATTCTCGACTATGAGGACCTGGACCGACGCATGCGCAGCGGAGAGCTTTCGCTGGCCGTGGAGATCCCGTCTGGCTTCGGTCGTGATGTGCTGCGTGGCCGGACTACAGAAGTCGGCGCCTGGATCGACGGGGCGATGCCTTCCCGTGCCGAAACCGTGCAGGGCTATGTTCAAGGCATCCACCAACAATGGTTGCAGGAACAAGCGGCGGTAGTGGGCATCTCGATGGCCAGCACCGCCACCATCGAGCCACGCTTTCGCTACAACCCGGACGTGAAAAGCCTGCCAGCCATGGTGCCTGCGGTGATCCCGTTATTGTTGCTGATGTTGCCTGCCATGCTCACCGCGCTGTCCGTGGTGCGTGAAAAGGAGCTCGGCTCGATTGTCAATCTGTACGTCACGCCCGTCACCCGGCTGGAGTTTCTACTGGGCAAGCAGTTTCCCTACCTGGTGCTGGCGATGCTCAACTTCCTGTGCATGAGCCTGTTGGCTGTCACGCTATTTGATGTGCCGGTGACGGGCAGCTTTCTAGCGCTGGCTGTAGCAACGCTGCTGTTCTGCATCAGCTCGACCGGGATGGGCCTGCTGGCGTCGACCGTGACCAACAGTCAGATCGCGGCGATGTTCATTGCCATGGTTGGCACCATGATGCCAGCGATGCAATTCGCTGGCCTGACCAATCCGGTTTCCTCGCTCGAAGGGGCGGGTCGCATCATCGGCGAAATTTATCCGGCAACGCACATGATCACCATCAGCCGTGGGGTCTTCAACAAGGCGCTGGGCCTTGGTGACCTGTCCGGCTCGCTGTGGCCCATGCTGTTGGCCGTACCGGTCATCATGGGAGCGGCGGTGATGCTGCTCCGCAAACAGGATCGTTGATATGCGTCATCTGAAAAACATTTTTCGCCTTGGTCGTAAAGAACTGTGGAGTCTGGTGCGCGATCCGATGCTGCTGCTGCTGATCTTCTTTGTCTTCACAGTGCAGATCTACACCTCGGCCACTTCCATGCCGGAAACCCTGAGTGGCACGCCGATCGCCATCGTCGACGAAGACAATACGCCTTTGTCCGCACGCATCAGTTCGGCGTTCCTGCCACCGTATTTCACCCGGCCGGCGATGATTTCGCTCAGCGAGATGGATTCGGGCATGGACAGTGGCCAATACACCTTCGTGCTCAATATCCCACCGAACTTTCAGCGCGACGTATTGGCTGGCAGAGCCCCTGAGCTCCAGCTCAACATCGATGCCACCCGCATGAGCCAGGCTTTTTCCGGGAATGGCTATGTGCAAGAGATCGTCATGGCGGAGATCAGCGAGTTTGTCCAGAGCTATCGGGGGGATGCGAAGCTGCCTGTCGATCTGGCGCTGCGCGCACGCTTCAACCCCACGCTGGAAAAATCCTGGTTCGGCGGGGTGATGGAGATCATCAACTCGGTGTCCATGCTGGCGATCATGCTCACCGGGGCGGCGCTGATCCGCGAGCGCGAACACGGCACCATCGAGCATCTGCTGGCGATGCCGGTCACGCCGGCGGAAATCATGATCGCGAAGGTCTGGTCGATGGGCTTGGTGGTGCTGCTGGCGACTGGCGGGTCGTTGACATTCGTCGTGCGTGGCCTGTTGCAGGTGCCCATCGAGGGCTCGGTTGCCTTGTTCCTGAGCGGCGCGGCGCTGTGCCTGTTTGCGATGACCTCGCTTGGCATCTACATGGCCACGCTGGCCCGCACCATGCCGCAGTTCGGCTTGTTGTTGATGCTGACGCTGATGCCCCTGCAGATGTTGTCGGGCGGCGCCACCCCGCGCGAGAGCATGCCCGAGTTCGTGCAGAACCTGATGTTGGTGGCCCCTACCACGCACTTCGTCGATCTGAGCCAGGCGATTTTGTACCGCGGCGCAGGACTGGAGGTGGTCTGGAAACCGTTTTTGGCGCTGGCAGTGATCGGCACGGTGCTGTTCATGTTGTCGCTGTCGCGCTTTCGCAAGACCATCACGCAGATGGCCTGATACTGCTCCCCAACAGGAGCTCCCTAGTCAATGCTGAGGAAATCACCTATGCATACCGGAATCGAAAACACCCTGCCTCTGACCCTGTTCAAGGCCAATCTTGAACTGCAACTGCAGATCAATCGGTTGCTGCAGGAAAACGGTCATCAATGGCTGGAGGCCGCCACGCGTGCCAGCAGCAAAGCCATCGCCGAATCCGGTGCCAACATCGAGGATCTCCTCAAGGCAGGCAACTGGCAGGCACTTGCCACCCTGCCTAGCGAAGGTTTCTGGCGCAAGTTCCAACAACAGGTTGGGGACGCACAGACGTCTGCGCAGACTGCCATCAGTGCCCAGACGGCGTTCACCACGGGTCTGCAACAAGCCATCCAGGTATGGCAGAAAACTACCCTCGAGACCGTTGGTAGCGGAACAGCGGCCAGCTCACCGTTCGACGACCTGTTCAAACAGTGGGGAGCGGTATGGGCATCGGCTACCGACTCGGCAAACCAGGCAGCGAACAGGAGTGCGAATCGTGGCTGAACAACGTACTGCATTGATCACCGGTGGCATGGGTGGGCTGGGCGAAGTCATCGCGCGGACCCTGCACGACGCTGGACACAGGGTTCTCGTCACCTATTCACCAGGCAACGATCACGCCCCGACATGGCTCTCCGAGCAAGCGGCAGATGGCTATAAGTTCTCAGCCTATGCGGTGGACGTTGCGGATGACGTTTCTTGCCAGGCGATGGTCGAGAAGATCCACGCTGATGGCCATCGGATCGATATTCTGGTCAACAACGCTGGCACCACTCGCGACGGCACTTTCCGCAAGATGAGCAAGGTCAACTGGGACGCGGTGCTGCGCACCAACCTTGATTCGGTGTTCAACGTTACCCGACCGCTGCTCGACGGCATGCTTGAGCGCGGCTGGGGTCGGATCATCAATATCTCATCGATCAACGGCAACAAGGGGCAGTTCGGTCAGACCAACTACTCGGCAGCCAAGGCCGGGATGCACGGCTTCACCAAGGCACTGGCGCAGGAAGTCGCCAGAAAAGGGGTGACGGTCAATACCGTCTCGCCCGGCTATCTGTCAACCAAAATGGTCACTGCTGTTCCCGAGGATGTGCTGGGGCAGATCGTTGCCGGTATCCCGGTCGGTCGTCTCGGCAAACCTGAGGAGATCGCCGGCCTGATCGCCTTTATCGCCAGCGCTGCCGGTGCGTTCATGACGGGCAGCAACGTGTCGATGAATGGTGGCCAACACATGTACTGAGTCACTGCTGCCTTGATGCCAGGGGGACGCCTGTCGCTCCTACGGGACTGTCTTCCTGGCGCTTTCCGACCCTTCAGACCTGAGGTTAGAACATGAGTGATATCGCAATCCTGGCTGCTACCCGTACTGCCATCGGCAGCTTCCAGGGCAGTCTTTCTGGCATTCCTGCCCACGAACTGGGCGCTCACTTGATACGGGACATTCTGCAGCGCACCGGCGTGCCCGCTGCGGACATCGATGAGGTGATCCTCGGTCAGATCCTGACCGCCGGCAGCGGTCAGAACCCGGCTCGCCAGTCGGCGATCGCTGCTGGCCTGCCGTACACTGTGCCCGCGCTGACCATCAACAAGGTGTGCGGCTCCGGGCTGAAAGCGGTGCAGCTGGCGGCTCAGGCTATCCGCAGCGGTGACGCTGAGCTGGTGTTGGTCGGCGGTCAGGAAAACATGAGCCTGGCGCCTTATGTGCTGCCCAAGGCCCGCACCGGCCTGCATCTGGGCCACGTTCAGATGCAGGACAGCCTGATCCGCGACGGCCTGTGGGATGCCTTCAACGATTACCATATGGGCATCACCGCCGAGAATCTGGCCGAGCGCGATGCGCTGACGCGTGAGCAGCAGGATGCCTTTGCCGCAGCCTCTCAGCAGAAGGCCGCCGCCGCGCTGGCCGACGGCCGCTTCAGGGACGAGATCACCCCGATCAGCATCCCGCAGCGTAAGGGTGATCCGATCGTGTTCGACACCGATGAGCAACCGCGTGCTGGCACGACCGTCGAGGCGCTGGCCAGACTCAAGCCGGCCTTCAAGAAGGAGGGCACGGTCACCGCCGGCAATGCCTCGACGCTCAACGATGGGGCAGCGGTGCTGTTGCTGGCCAGTGCGGACAAAGCCAAGGCACTGGGCTTGCCGGTGCTGGCCTGGATCAAGGCCTGGGCCACCGCAGGTGTTGATCCGGCGATCATGGGCATTGGCCCGGTTCCGGCTACCCGCCGCACACTGGAGAAGGCCGGCTGGTCACTGGACGACCTTGATCTGATCGAAGCCAACGAAGCTTTTGCTGCGCAATCCCTGGCTGTGGCCCAGGAGCTGGGCTGGGATATGTCCCGAGTCAATGTCAATGGCGGCGCGATAGCCCTCGGGCACCCGATCGGTGCGTCGGGTGCCCGCATTCTGGTGACGCTGGTACATGAACTGATCCGCCGCGATGCGCGCAAGGGGCTGGCGACTCTGTGTATCGGCGGTGGCCAGGGCATCGCGCTGGCCGTAGAACGGGGCTGAGCGCCGTCGCAGGCGCCAGAGGGTACTTTCAACGTAGTTATCCCTTATTTACATTCGAGGTAAACACCATGACCGGTACGACATCGACCAACCCGCAGTGGACTCCGCTGCTCGCCAATCCATTGGAACTGGCGCAGACCGCGACCAGCTATAGCATCGACGCCTGGCAGCGGACGCTGCTGTACGCCGACGTGCGGCGGCAGCGCGGAGACCAGTACAGTGCCCACCTGGCGGAACAAGTGCCAAACGTGCTGAGCTTTCCCAGCGAACCGGTGATGTCCGGGCTCGATCTGCCCCGACCGGTGAACTACGGGATGGTACGCATCCTGCCGACAGCCGATCAGCCGGTGGATAATGAAAAGCGCCCGTTCGTGGTGATTGACCCGCGCGCCGGTCATGGCCCTGGTATTGGCGGTTTCAAGCCAGATAGTGAAGTCGGTGCGGCGATGAAGGCGGGCCATCCTTGCTACTTCGTCGGCTTTCTGCCCGATCCGGTGCCGGGACAGACCATCGAAGATGTCATGCGGGCGCAGGCCGAGTTTGTCCGTCGCGCTGGGGAGCTGCATCCGGATAGCCGTGGCAAGCCGGCAGTGATTGGTAATTGCCAGGCTGGCTGGCAGGTACTGATGGCCGCCTCGTTGTGGCCGGAATTGTTCGGCCCCATCATCGTCGCCGGGGCGCCGCTGTCCTACTGGGCCGGTGATAACCCGATGCGTTATGCCGGTGGCCTGCTCGGCGGCAGCTGGATGACTGCACTGACCAGCGATGTGGGGGCGGGGCGCTTCGATGGCGCCTGGCTGGTGCAGAACTTTGAAAGCCTGGATCCCGCCAACACCTGGTGGAGCAAGCCCTACAATCTGTATTCCAAGGTTGATACTGAAGCTCCACGCTATCTGGGGTTCGAGAAGTACTGGGGCGGCTATGTGTTCCTCAATGATGTCGAAATGCAATACATCGTCGACAACCTGTTCATTGGCAACAAGCTTGCCACAGCTGAACTGGTGACCGCCGACGGCTTGCGCATAGACCTGCGCAATATTCGCTCACCGATTCTGGTGTTCTCATCGTATGGCGACAACATCACGCCGCCGGCGCAGGCGCTGGGCTGGATCACCGATCTGTATCGTGATGACGCCGACGTGCTCGGCCATAACCAGACCATCGTCTACGCCACCCATGACAGCATTGGTCATCTGGGCATCTTTGTGTCGGGCAGCGTAGGGCGCAAGGAGCATACTGAGTTCGCTGCCAGCATCGACATCATCGACTTGCTGCCGGTGGGCATCTACCGGGCGGACGTCGAGGGTGTCCCGGAGGCCGAGCCTAATGGTGTATTGGACGACGAACACACCATGCGGATTCAACGCAGCAGCGTTGATGAGGTGCGTGCGATCGTCAAGCCTGACCCGGAAAGCGAACGCCGGTTTGCTGCGGCTGCACAGTCGTCACAAATCAATCTGGGACTCTACCGGAATGTCCTGCAGCCCTGGGTCAGAGCGTTCTCTACTCCCTATACCGCACAATGGCTGCAAACAATGCATCCGCTGCGCGTGTCCTATGAATGGTGGTCGAGCAAGCACCCACTTGCTCCAGCACTGGAGCAGGCTGCACAGCAGGTGCGTGAACAACGCAGGCCTGTCGATGCGGACAACCCTTTCCTGCGTGCCCAGAAAGAGCTGTCCGATGCGGTTGAGCAGGCACTCGATCGCTTTCGGGATCACCGTGACCAGATCTATGCCGGGGTGTTCAATATGCTCTATGGGTCGCCCTGGGCAAAGGCCCTGGCCGGCCAGGTTGACGTTGATGACAAGCCGGGGCGGGCGCACCCGGGTGACTCACCCGAACATCGTGCCTTTATCGAGCGCGAACTAGCGCAGTTGCCGGCCCGTATGCTCCAGGGCGGCGTGCTGGAGGCGGGTACGCGCGCGGTGTTCTACGTGCTGCGCAATCGCAGCGAGGTGGACACCCGACGCTACCGCTATGCCTCGCAATTGCAGCAAGACACTTCTCTGGTTGAGAATCTTGACATGACTGCGTTGCGGCATCTGGTGCGCAGCCAGGCGATGCTGATGACGCTTGACATGGATTCAGCCATTACCGCCATCCCCGGTCTACTGGCGGACACCCCCGCGTCGGACATTCGGGCCCAGATGCGCCGCGTTGAACAAGCCGTCCGCTCTGGCAGCGATCAGTTGACCAGCGACGAGGTGGCATCCCTCAAGCAGGTTCTGGCGCTGTTCGATGCGCCGGCGAGCCAGCGTGAGACGAGTACGCTGAAGACTGATGCAGCTGAATCACCGGAGGCAGCCTCTCCAAAAGCACCCGCTACGGGGACCAAGCCCCGCAGCACTCGGGCCACAGCTGCCCGATCGGCGAAACCTGCCTCTTCTGCGAAAACCAGCGCCGATCCGGGTTCGACGTCTGCCCCAGCCGGGCCAGCCAAGCCCAAGCCCAAGCCAGCCAACCGCAAGGAACCATCATGAGCTGGAGCCTGCGCAACCGCACCTTCGACGAGTTGACCATCGGCGAGAGCGCCAGCGTGGAGCGCACGCTGACCGTCGAGGATATTCAGCTGTTCGCCTTGCAGTCGGGTGATCTCAACCCGCAACACGTCGATCCCGAGTTTGCTGCCTCGACGCGGTTTCAGGGCGTCATCGCCCATGGTATGTGGGGTGGCGCGCTGATTTCGGGCGTACTCGGCACTCGCTTGCCAGGTCCGGGGTCGGTCTATCACAGCCAGCATTTGCGTTTTCTCCAGCCGATCAAGCTGGGTGACACTGTGCGCGTCAGCGTCACCGTCAGCGCGCTGGACCCCGAGCGCCAGCGCGTGACGCTGGATTGTCGTTGCGTCAACCAGTCCGGCGACATCGTGATAGAGGGCGAAGCCGAGATCATCGCCGCGACCGAGCGCATCGAGCTGGACAGCGCCACACTGCCGGAAGTCCGGCTGGTGGCAGGCAGCGGCGAGGGCCTTGAACGCTTGCTGGATCATGTACGACCGCTCGGGCCGGTGTGCACGGCCGTGGTGCATCCCTGCGACGCATTGAGCCTGTCAGCGGCATTGGATGCCCACCGGGCCGGGCTCATAGAGGCGGTTCTGGTGGCTCCCCGTACACGGCTGCAAGCCGTCGCCGCCGAGGCCGGACTCGATCTGACCGGCATCGCCATCGAAGATGTGCCGCACAGCCATGCCGCCGCAGAGCGAGCGGCGGCGATGGCGGGCAAGGGCGAGGTCCAGGCGCTGATGAAAGGCAGTCTGCATACTGATGAGCTGATGGCTGCGGTGCTGGCCACCGCAGCCGGGCTGCGCACCAAACGCCGTATCAGCCATTGCTTCCTGATGCAGACTCCGACCTATCCGCGGCCCTTCATCATTACGGATGCGGCCGTCAACATCGCACCCGGCCTGGAAGCCAAGGCCGATATCATCCGCAACGCGATCGACCTGGCCCATGCCATCGGCGTTGAGCAGCCGCGCGTAGCAATCCTGGCAGCGGTCGAAACCATCAACCCGGCCATGCCCGCCACGCTCGATGCAGCTGCATTGTGCAAGATGGCTGACCGCGGGCAGATCACTGGTGGCCTGCTCGACGGGCCGCTGGCTTTCGACAATGCGGTGTCTCCCGCTGCGGCGCGCATCAAGGGCATTGAGTCGCCGGTCGCCGGCCAGGCCGATATCCTGGTGGTGCCCGACCTGGAAAGCGGCAACATGCTTGCCAAGCAGATTGAGTTCATGGGCCACGGAGCCAGCGCCGGTATCGTGCTGGGTGCCAAGGTGCCCATCGTCCTGACCAGCCGCGCCGACTCGCGGGAAAACCGCATTGCCTCCTGCGCGATCGCCGTGCTGCTCGCCCACCATTACCAGAACAGCCCCCCATGACCCAGCCAAACGACCGATACGCCAGGCATGGCGACCTGATCCTGGTGCTCAACTGCGGCTCGTCAAGCATCAAGTTCGCGCTGTTCGATGCCGGCCAATCGCCGCTGCCGCGTGTGCCGGTCTGGAACGGCAAGGTACAGGGCATCGGCGGCCCCATGCCCAGCTACGGCGAAACCGGCATGATCCCGACAGAGCTAACACTGGACCGGGAGAATCCTTACCGTGCGGCCCTGCAACGCATCGAACAGGGCGTGCTGGCGCGCCTGGATGGGCGCAAGCTGTGCGGCGTTGCCCATCGGGTTGTACATGGCGGCAGCAAGTATTTTGCTTCGGTGCGGGCGGACGAGGCGGTGCTGGCTGACCTGAAAACCTACATTCCACTGGCCCCGCTGCATCAGCCATTTGCACTGGAGGCGATCGAAGCGTTTTTGATCCTGCACCCGGCGCTGCCGCAGGTAGCCTGCTTCGATACGGCATTCCATCACTCCCTGCCCAGGGTCGAACAACTGCTGCCGTTGCCGTATGTCGCTTGGGAACGCGGTATGCGCCGCTATGGCTTCCATGGACTGTCGTACGAGTACCTGTCGGTAGCGTTGCCCGAGCGCCACGGCGAGCGGGCCCGTGGCCGCACCATCGTGGCGCATCTTGGCAGCGGTGCCAGCCTGTGTGCGATGCGCGATCTGCAGAGCGTCGCCACGACCATGGGCTTTTCCGCGCTCGACGGATTGATGATGGGCACGCGTACCGGCGCGCTCGATCCCGGTGCGGTGCTGTACCTGATGGAAATCGAGAAGCTGACGCTGGAACAGGTGGGGCAGGTGCTCTATCAGCAGTCCGGTCTGCTCGGCGTTTCGGGACATTCATCCGAGCCACGCGTGTTGCTGCCGCTGGAAACAGAGGACAGTGAGATCGGCGCCCGGGCCCGCGACGCACTGGCACTGTATGTGAACCGCATCGTGCGCGAGATCGGCGCACTGATTGCTGTGCTCGGAGGGCTTGATCTGCTGGTTTTCACCGCTGGGGTGGGTGAGCACAGCGCGGAGATTCGCCGGCGGGTCTGCACTGCGTTCGAGTTCCTCGGCGCGCGCGTGGACGCAGCCGCGAATGCTGCCGACGCGCCGGTCATTTCTGCGCCCGGCAGTGCCATTGTGATCGGCGTCGAACCAACCAACGAAGAGTGGATTGCCGCACGGCAAGCGCAGGCACTGCTGATACGTTGAGTTGCACCTTCATCGTCCTGTAGGCGGGGCGCTCAATAACCCGAGCGGCCCCGTGTTTAGCGGTTTTCACCATAAGTAAGGTTTCTGATGCAGATCGATCCATTTCTCGGCTTCACCCTGGCCATCCTGCTACTGTTCATCGGCAAAGGGGTGGTGGGGCGTATCGAACTTCTGCGTCGCTACAGCATTCCCGAAGCAATGATAGGCGGCGTATTCTGCGCGGTGCTGGTCTGTGTTCTGTACTACACCCTCGGTGTTGAAGTCACCTTCGACCTGGGTGCGCGCGACCTTTTGCTGCTCTATTTCTTCGCCGCCATTGGCCTGAACACCAGCCTGCGCACGCTGGCCCAGGGCGGGCGCCCGCTGCTGATACTGGCCGTGTTGGCGGTGGTCTTCATGGTGCTGCAGAATCTGGTTGGCATGGGGCTGGCCGGCGCATATGGCATGGATCCCCGTGCGGGACTGATGGTGGGATCGGTTTCCTTGACCGGCGGTGTTGGCACGACCCTGGCCTGGACCCCGCATTTTGTTGAGACCCTGGGGATCGAAGGAGCGGCCGAACTGGGCCTGTCGGCCAATATGATCGGGTTGATGGCTGCTTGCCTGATCGGCGGCCCGATCGCGGGTGTGCTTATGCGCGTGTACCAGATCACACCTTCGGGTGATATGGCGCTCGAGATCGGCACCTTGCATAGTAACGAGCTGCATTCCCGGCTCGACTACCACGGTGTGCTGCTGGCGTTGCTCTGGCTGAACCTCACGCTGATGTTGGGGCAGGGGATAAGCACCCTCGTCGCCATGACCCCGCTCAAATTGCCCGCTTTTGTCGGCTGTCTGCTCGCCGGCATCATCCTGCGAGCGATGGCTGACATGGTGGTACCCAACGAACGGGGCCGTCTGTGGAACTTGCCCAGCATGCGCCCGGGGTTGGCGTTGATTTCTGATATCTGCCTGGGACTATTTCTGACCATGGCGCTGATGGGGCTGAAGTTCTGGGAGCTGCAACCTGTGCTCGGGTTCATCACCGTCGCCATGTTGTTGCAGATCACGCTGGTGGTGGTCTTCGTCTTCTTTGTGGTGTTTCCCGCAATGGGCCGTAACTACGAGTCGGCGGTGATCTGCTCGGGGTTCGGCGGCGTCGCACTGGGCTCGACCGCGACGGCCATTGCCAGCATGACCGCTGTGACCCGGGAGTTTGGTGCCGCGCGGCAGGCGTTCATCGTGGTGCCGTTGGTGTGTGGCTTCCTGATTGATCTCGCCAATGCTGTAGTGATTGGCCTGATGGCTGGCTGATGCGGTCAATGATCTGGATTCAACTTATAAACAGGGTAATCACGCTATGAAGACCCCCACTATCCCGAGACACCGCTTCAGCGGCTCTGCGATCGAGCCGCAATCCGGTGTACCGGATGTGGCCATCGACGTGTACGAGCAAGAAGCCGAGGTGTTCTTCGACTGAATTTCGATGTGGTGAGTGGGCAACCGCAAGGAGTATGAAAATGCAAAGTATCGGAGCTTTCCTCGACTCGCAGCCGTTTATTGCGCTGTTCCTTGTCGTGGGTCTGGGCTATGCGCTGGGCCGGGTAACGATCGGGGGGTTCTCGCTGGGCATCGGCGCGGTGCTGTTCGTGGGTCTGGCCTTTGGTGCGATCGCGCCAAAGGCCACGCCGCCCGGCTTGTTGAGCAGCATCGGACTGAGTTTGTTCCTGTACTGCACCGGCATCCAGTACGGCCGCACCTTCTTCAAAGGGTTGGTCAGCAGTTTTGGCCTACGCGCCAATCTGCTCGCGGCGGTGGCGGTGCTGGCCAGTAGCGCGGCCGCCATGCTCTGCGCCCGCTGGTTCGACTTCAGTGTCGCCAGCGCCACCGGTGTGTTTGCCGGCTCGCTGACCAGCACCGCCAGTATGCAGACTGCGATCACAGCTTCCGGCAGCGACATGCCGGCCGTGGCTTATGCAGTCGCCTATCCCTTCGGTGTGTTCGGCCCGATCCTGCTGTTCTTCCTCACTCACAAGCTGCTGCGCTCAAAGGTCGAGGCGCTGGGCAGTCAGCACCTACGGGCTGGAGAGGTCAGCGTCGAAGAGGCCGGACTGGCCGGGATCACGATCGGCGAGGTGCGGAAAAAGTTGCCAGCGGGTACTGCGATCACCTTGCTGCGTAGGGACGGCAGCAACCAACTGGTGGACAGGGACACGGTACTGAAGTCCGGCGACCTGATGCTGGTGTCCGGGCAGTCCGCTGCCATCCGCAGCCTCGATCTGCCCCCGAACCAGGGTGCCATCCGCAGCGATCGCCACGACCTTGACCTGGTGCTGATCCACGTATCGCGTGAACAACTGGTCGGGAAGCGG
Organism: Pseudomonas sp. FSL R10-0399; assembly: GCF_009600165.1. Classification (NCBI taxonomy): domain Bacteria; kingdom Pseudomonadati; phylum Pseudomonadota; class Gammaproteobacteria; order Pseudomonadales; family Pseudomonadaceae; genus Pseudomonas; species Pseudomonas sp. FSL R10-0399. The sequence continues at coordinate 19,513 of NZ_WIWK01000064.1, read as the reverse complement.
CTGGACCAGTTGCCGCTGCCGGAGGACGTTTCCTGTCGGATCCTGCAGGTTCGCCGTGGCGACGTCGACCTAGTGCCGACGGCTGATCTGGTGATTGAGTACGGTGACCAGGTCGGTGTGCTGGCACCGCCCGAGCACATGGACAAGTTCAGCAAGATATTCGGTGATTCGGTCAATGCCGAAGCACAGTTCTCGTTTATGTCGTTCGGCCTTGGGATTGCCGCTGGCGGTCTGCTCGGCCTGCTGCCGATTCCGATTCCGGGCATCGGCGTGGTGCACTTGGGTACAGCCGGTGGCGTGATCGTCACCGCGCTGGTGCTTGGCTACCTGCGCCGACTGGGACCGTTCGACTGGACCCTGCCGCAGGTCACCAACACGATTGTGCGCAACTTCGGACTGACGGTGTTCCTGGCTGGCGTGGGGCTGGCTTCGGGCGAGCCGTTCGTGCGCAGCATTGCCCAGGACGGGCTGCTCTTGCTGCTCGCCGGCATCATTCAGGTGTTGGTGGTCGTGCTGGTCGTGATCTTCGGCGGCTGGTTCGTGCTGCGCATGAAGTACGACGACCTGCTGGGGATCGCCTCGGGCGCCACCGGTAACCCCGCGATCCTCGCCTACGGCAATCAGCTATGTCCCACCGGGCGGCCGAACACGGGCTACGCGATAATCTTCCCCGGTGTCGGTACCATTCTCAAGATCGTGCTGGTTCAGGTGATGCTCGGTGCAGATGCGGATGTGGACCCATCGCCAGAATGACGAAGCTCGCAGTCAAAGAGACCCTGATCTGACTCCGGGGGAACTGAGGTACACTGGCACGGTTCATTAATCTGGTAAAAAATTATCCATGCCTTCTGATAAAACCCAGCGTCTGATAAAGAAATACCCCAATCGCCGACTGTACGACACCAGCAGCAGCACCCATGTCACGCTGGGGGATGTCCGGCAGATGGTAGTCGAGGAGATCTCTTTTCAGATTGTCGATGCGAAAAGCGGAGAAGACCTGACTCGCAGCATATTGATGCAGATCATTCAAGAAGCTGAAAATGATGGCACGCCTATTTTCTCCAGCGACATGCTAAAGAACCTCATTCGTTTCTACGGCCCATTTCAGGGGATGCTCGGTGGCTATTTGGAAAAAAGCGTCCAGACCGTCCTAGATGTCCAGGCACAAGTCAGCACACAGTCGCCTCAGGCCTGGAGTGAATTCATGCAGCAACAGGCCCCGGTGATGCAAAGTCTGATGCAGCAGTACCTCGAACAGTCGAAAAATCTTTACCTGAATAGCCAGAATCTATTCGGCATGTTCGGTACTCCGCTATTTGTCCAGCCGAAGCCTGACAAAAAAAATGACGACACGGAGTAATCCGGATCGCCATCGTCACAGCACTGACAGACTTTGTTTCAAGCAGCAGGTTTGCGCGACTTGCTAGCAGTAGTTGCTGCTGCGATATTGCTTTCTGCCATTTCAGTCACCTGTTTGGCTACCTTCTGTGCGCTTTCATAGGCGCTCCCAGCGGTTTTTAGCACCGATTTAAGCGCCGCCACGGCAGGCTCTGAGCCGGCAGGGGCATGCTTGGCAACTTCCTCAACGATCTCCTGAGCCTGCTTTGCGCCTTGGGCAACCTGCTCCTCGGCCAGTTTGGCGATTTCCGTCTGAGTACCAGATACCAATTCGTATACCTGACGATTGAACTCCAGCGCACTCTCAATCTGGGCAGTGGGCTGGGCAAGGATGGCCTTCCAATCGGTGAAGGCTTGTGGGTCGCGTGCAGAACTCAACAGACGCAGGTTCTCGAACTGAGTCTCAGTGCTGGCGCGCAGTGTTTTCAGATGAAGTTGGCTCAGTTGCTCAGTACTCTCGAACAGTTTTACTGCTACTTGTTGCAGCTGATCAATGTTGGACTTCTGGGCGCTGGACAGCTTTTCTATATCGAACAGGTACATGGTCGAGTCTCCTGGATAATAAGCGCAATTGCGCCTGATAGACTCGAGCATGCCGCATGGCGTGATCGAGCCTGTTGCGGTGCCCCTGCCGAAACTGAAGCACATCTCTATTGTTGCACTGCACAATTTTCGATGCAATATCGTTTTTGTGCGATGCGGTAATTATCCCTTGCGTAGGTCACTTTCGTGGTGATTCCAGGGGGGGGGCGCCTGTTTTGGTTTTAAGGTAGGCATGCTGCGGTCGAGTAGGGGCTTGCCAACCCTGGGGCTCCATCCTAGGCAGCGAGGGGGATAGCTGTTAATCATATTTTATTGCAAAGCAAAATAATAGAGTTTGACTGTCCTGCTTTGTCTGACATATCTCTGGGGACAATGCAGTGGTGTGGGCGGACGTTGCCTAAGCTACCTGTCAATTCAATAATCGCCCGCCCTGAACCCGGGTACCGGGTAGCGAGACATCGTCATAGATAGTCAGACTCTCCCGTGTTGACGTTATGTATTCATTTTGGAGTCGGAACTATGTCAGATCACTTCGTTTTACACGCATCAAAACAATTATTGGCCGCCGCGACTCTTGGCGTAGCGATCATGCTCGCTGGCTGTGCTAGTACCCGCCCACCGCTCAACTGGCCGTTGCCCAGCAAGCACTCAATGCCGCGGATACAGCTCAGAGCGCCGAGTTTGCCCTAGTAGAGCTGCGTAAGGCCCGAGAAAAACTGATGCAGGCCGAACAGGCCAATACCGCAAAAGAGTATGACCGCGCCAGATATCTGGCCGAGCAGGCTGAATGGGATGCTCGCGTAGCGGAACGTAAAGCCAATGCCGAGAAGGCCAAGCGCGGACTGCAGGAAGCCGAGCAGGGCACCATTGAATTGCGCGAAGAAAGTCTACGCAACGTCAAGTAATCCATTTCGGTCATTTTGCCATTTTCAAGGAGTAGTTTTCCATGCGTACTCATCTCGCCCTACCTGCCTGTTTTGCTCTGAGCCTGGTGCTCACTGGCTGTGCCTCGAACGCGGTAAACCCCAATCTGGAGCAAGCTCGGCAGGACGTAAGCAACCTGCAGAATCACCCCCAGGCTCGACAGTTGGCGGCGATTGAAACCGAAGACGCGGCCAAGTACCTTAACCGTGTAGAGCAAGCGGTGAAAGATGGCGCCAAGGATCCTGAGATTGATCACATGGCTTATCTCGCCGAGCAGCGAGTGGCCCTGGCGCTGCAGACCATCGAATTACGCGCCACGGAAAAAGAGCTGGAAGGCGTCTCGGCAAAACGCGCGCAAACTCGTCTTGAAGCACGTGAAGCTCAGATTCGCCAGCTCGAAGAGAAACTCAACGCCAAGCAGACCGATCGCGGTTCAGTGGTCACCTTTGGCAACGTGTTGTTCGACCTCAGCAAGGCCGATCTGATGCCTGCTGCCATGTCGGATATCCGTAACCTGGCCAAATTCCTCCAGGATAACCCCCAGCGCAAAGTGATGATTGAAGGCTTTACCGACAGCACCGGAGCCGATGCTTTCAACCTGCAACTGTCGCAAGCGCGCGCCGACTCGGTACGCCATGCACTGGTGCGTGAAGGTGTATCGCCTGGCCGTATCGAAACCGTTGGACTTGGTAAGGCCCATCCGGTCGCTGACAACAACACACCTGCTTCACGGGCGATGAATCGCCGCGTTGAAGTCACTGTTTCCCACGATGCGCAGAATGTTCCCGCCCGTTAATTGATTCAACCAGACTGCCCCGTGCCTGTCAGGCCTGGGCAGTCTCGGCACCATGACTGCTTACCAAGCTGGCGTAAGGATGCTACTCATCGGAGCATCTTCTGGGGGTGGCTGTGTGGCCCCGGAATAACTGGAAGTCAGGTTGCGGTAGCGACCTGGTGGCATGCCGAACCAACGCTGACAGGCTTTATGGAAACTGCTGGACTCCTTGAAACCTACCAGTTCTCCCACCTGATTCAGGGTATAGGAGGAGGTGCGGAGGTAATGGTCAGTCAGTTGACGTTTTACCTCGTCCAGAACTTCCATAAAATTTTTCCCCTCGTTGGACAGTTCTCGCTGTAAAGTGCGTTTGTTGACACGCAGCGCTATGGCCACAGAGTCCAGGTCACATATCTCCAGACTACCGAGGTGCTGCAGTAGATAGCTGTGTACCTGCTGGCGGTAAGTCGCGTCCGTTAACTGACCAACGCAATATTCTGCAAATTGCCGATGCAGCAGCGCAAGCGCTTCATTGGCAGTGCCGAGCGGAGCCTTCAGAGCCGCCAGGTCGAATACGATACTGCTGCGATCCGCACCAAATATCAGGTCACAATCAAACAGGGCCTGATGCAGGATTGTATCTTCTGGTTCAGGGTAGGTGAATACTATTTCGCGTATGCGCGGCAGGGTTCCCCCCGTCAGCCAGCGGGAGAAACCCAGCACCGATGAACAGCCAATATCCTCGGCCACTCGACACCACATGGCAGAGCCCGGCTCGGGGAGGACTTTTGCACAGAGTCGTAGCCGATTATCCTCCCGCTGCAGCCCCAAGGCGGCACCACTGCCCAGCAAGGGTGCATAGTGCACCAGCGCCTTGAACGCCTCCAGTAAATTGGGGCTGGACATCATGGTGTAACCTACCAATTGAAAGCTGCCGGGAAGGAAATGCTGATAGGCTTTCAAACCCAAATCCGGATTGTCACTGAGTTGCTGCGCCAGATTGGTCAGGTGGAAATAGGTTGAGCGCGGAAAAAAACCGCCATCCTCCCTCAATCTGGTCAGATCAACGCCTGCGGCACGGCATAGACCGATGGCATCCAGCCCTTCAGCCTTGAGTAAGTTGACTACCTGGCTGAGCATGCCGGTGCTTATCCTGTACATCTTTTCTCCTGATACACGGTGTTATGAAGGGTGTATATGGGAGAACTATAGTTTTCCCTTGTTTATAGTGGACCGAAATCAATGCAATAAGGTGAGCAGGACTATATCAGCTTTCCCTGTAGCCTTTATCTGCCAGGCATCCCGGGACAATTCAATGCGATAGCAGGACGTTGCCTAAGCTGTGACCAATTCAATAATCACCCGCCTCGAAGCCATACATAGGAAAACATCATGATCACCCCCTCCCGTGTCGCCTTGGTTACAGGTGGAACAGGTGGTATAGGCACTGCGATCAGCCAGCGTTTGAGTAAAGAGGGGTTTGTCGTTGTAGTGGGTTGCCATCCCGCGTCCAGTCGAAAGGCTGGCTGGATCAGCAAGCAATTGAAGGCCGGTTACCACTTCCACTACGTAGACGTTGATATCAGCAATTTGGGATAGCAGCTGTAGAGCGCTGCAGGTGGTACGGGAGCACGTCGGGCCTGTGGATGTGTTGGTGAACAATGTTGGCATCACCCGCGATTCCACCTTCCGTAAGCTGACCCTGGAAAGCTGGCGAGCGGTAATCGACACCAACCTCAATGGCCTGTTCAACACTACCAAGCAAGTTATTGATCATATGTTAGAGCAGCGCTGGGGAAGAATTATCAATATTTCCTTGGTCAACGGTTAACGGTCAACGGTCAGCGGTCAGCGGGGCCAGTTCGGTCAGACCAGCTATTCGGCGGCCAAAGCCGGCGTTCACGGTTTCAGTATGGCTCTGGCGCGGGACGTCAGCAGCAAGGGTGTGACCGTTAACACGATCTCTCCCGGCTACATCCCGACCAGCATGGCCGAGGCCATTCGTCCTGACATCCTGGAAGGCATGGTGGCCAGTATCCCGGTCAGCCGTCTCGGCCAGCCCGAAGAAACCGCTTCCATCGCAGCCTGGCTGGCCTCGGAGGAGTCTGCCTATGCTACCGGCGCCGACTTTGCGTTTAACGGCGGCATAAACATGCACTGATGCGTTGCGTGTCCAGCACCAGGCTGGCCAGCAAAAAAACTACCCGATAGCACTCAAGATCAGATCAGAAGGGTCATTTGGAGGTATTAATATGATTGGAATCAAAAACATTGCCAGCTATATCCCTGTGGGCCGGATCGACAACCTCGCACAGGCAGCCTCGTTTGATCGGAGTGAGGCCTTTGTCATGGCTAAGGTCGGCACGGCTAGCCTTCCGGTGAAGCGGGCGGATGAAGAAACCTCGGACCTGTGTGTTGCCGCCATACATAACCTGCTGGAGCAGAATACCGACCTCCGGGCCGAGCGCATCGAAGCCCTGGTGGTAGTCACGCAGAACGGGGATGGCGAAGGGTTGCCGCATACATCGGCGATCGTCCAGCACAAGCTTGGCCTGCCCGTGCAGACCGCTTGCTTCGATATCTCGCTGGGTTGCTCCGGTTTCGTCTACGGGCTTTATGTTCTCGCGGGCTTTATGCAGGCGATGAATCTGAAGAATGCCGTGCTGGTTACCGCAGACCCCTATTCAAAACACATCAATCACAGTGACCGCGCCACCACGCTGCTATTCGGTGATGCGGCGACGGCGACCTGGGTTGGCGAGAACCCAACCTGGAAACTGGGCCCGGCGCGCTTCGGTACTGATGGCGGCGGAGCCGAGCATCTGGTACGCAGAGATGGTCTGTTCCATATGAATGGCCGCAATGTACTGGAGTTTGCCAGTGCCCGTATCGCTCCGCAGATCGAAGAAGTACTGGAGCTGGCAGGCCTGACGCTGGATATGGTGGACAGGGTGCTCCTGCATCAGGGTAGCGCCACCATCATTGATCTGCTCAGCCGCAACCTGGGCGCCAACGGTCACAAGGTTATCAAGGACTTATCCGGAGTGGGCAACACAGTATCCTCCAGCATCCCGCTGCTAATGGCGCGTCACGCTGCCGAGTCGAGCTGGAACAACCTGGTGATCAGCGGCTTTGGTGTTGGCTTGTCCTGGGGCTCCGCCGTGCTGCAACGCAATTGATAAGAGCTGGCACAGGCATGAATATTCATCTGATGCCGATGATAATAGGAACACTCCCTCTGCTCTTGATCCTGGTCAAGTCGTCTGGGGGGAGATGAGGTAAGTTGTAATGAATGCCGTGTAATACAGAAGGTTGATTTCTACCCGATACTTAGGAGCAATACCCATGGCTGAGATGATGAGGGCGGCAGTATTTGTCGAGCCCGGACGTATTGAGCTGGCTGATAAACCCATCCCGGACGTTGGTCCCAATGATGCGCTGATCCGTATCACCACCACCACCATCTGCGGCACCGATATCCATATTCTCAAGGGTGAATATCCGGTGGCCAAGGGTTTGACCGTTGGCCATGAGCCGGTCGGCGTGATAGAGAAGCTAGGCAGCGCTGTGCAAGGCTATCAGGAAGGCCAGCGCGTGATTGCCGGGGCTATCTGCCCCAACTTTAATTCCTATGCCGCCCAGGATGGGGTGGCATCACAAGATGGCAGCTATCTTACCGCCGATGGCCGCTGTGGCTGTCACGGCTACAAGGCGACTGCCGGCTGGCGCTTCGGCAACCTGATCGACGGTACCCAGGCCGAGTATGTGCTGGTGCCCGATGCGCAGGCCAACCTGGCGCCGATCCCCGATGGTCTGACCGATGAGCAGGTGCTGATGTGCCCGGACATCATGTCTACCGGCTTCAAGGGGGCGGAAAATGCCAATATCCGCATTGGTGATACCGTGGTGATTTTCGCCCAGGGCCCGATTGGTCTGTGTGCTACCGCCGGAGCCCGGTTGCTGGGTGCCACCACCATCATCGCGGTGGACGGCAATGATCACCGCCTCGGTATCGCCCGGCAGCTGGGCGCTGATATCACGCTCAACTTCCGCAACTGCGATGTGGTCGAGGAGGTGCTGAAGCTCACCGGCGGGCGGGGGGCGGACTCGTCCATTGAGGCGCTGGGCACGCAACAGACCTTCAGTCAGTCGCTGCAGGTGCTCAAGCCCGGTGGCACCTTGTCCAGCCTGGGGGTCTACTCTGAAGACCTGAGTATTCCGCTGGGGGCCTTTGCCGCAGGGCTGGGCGATTACCGGATCAACACGGCACTCTGTCCCGGTGGTAAGGAACGCATGCGTCGGCTGATGAACGTGGTGGCGTCCAACCGGCTGGACCTGGGCGTGCTGGTCACCCATGAGTATGGGCTGGATAACATTGTCGAAGCCTATGAGCTGTTCGCCAACCAGCGTGACGGTGTCTTGAAGATCGCCATCAAACCCTGATAAAGGCCAGGGGCCTTAGGGCAGAAGAGCGTTTCTCTAGGCAGATCATCCGGGACTCGCTCATCTGCCCTACGATACAGATCCCGAGCCACCCATAGATACCAGCGGAGTTCCAGGCATGGCCCCCAAGCAAGAACGTACCTCCGATCTGCGCCCAGTATCAGCGCTGATTGCCATCGCCATTGGTCTGGGGGTCTGGTTGTTGCCCCAGCCCGCCGAGGTGTCCAATCAGGGCTGGTTGATGCTGGCGATGTTTATCGGCACCATTGCGGCCATCATCGGCAAGGCGATGCCACTGGGTGGCCTGTCAATGATTGCCATTGTGCTGGTGGCAGCCAGCCATGTGACCAGCGATGATCCCGGAGAGGCAATCAGGGATGCCTTAAGCAGCTTCAGCAGTCCACTGATCTGGCTGATCGCCGTCGCCGTGATGATCTCACGGGGGCTGACCAAAACGGGCCTGGGTGCCCGCATCGGTTATTACGCCATCTCGTTGTTTGGCAAGCGTACCCTGGGAATAGGCTACAGTCTGGCGTTGTCGGAACTGGTCCTTGCCCCGGTCACACCCAGCAATACCGCCCGTGGTGGCGGGATCATCCACCCGATCATGCTATCGATTGCCCACAGCTTCGGCTCCACCCCGCAAGCCAATAGCACCGGTAAGATCGGTAAATACCTGGCACTGGTCAACTACCATGCCAACCCCATCACCTCGGCCATGTTCATCACCGCCACCGCCCCCAATCCGTTGACTGTTCAGCTCATTGCCGAGGCCACCGGAGCTGCGATCAGTCTGAGTTGGACCACCTGGGCACTGGCCATGTTGTTGCCAGGGCTGGTGGCGATCGCACTCATGCCGCTGATCCTGTATCTGATCTACCCGCCCGAGATCAAGAGTACCCCCGATGCCACCCTCTTTGCCCGGCAGCGGCTGGAGGCACTGGGACCGATTACCCGGGATGAAAAGATCACTCTCGGGGTGTTTATGATTCTGTTGCTGCTCTGGGCTGACGTCCCGATGCGCCTTCTCGGCCCGGCTTTCCAGCTGGACGCCACGACCACCGCGTTTATCGGACTGTCGATCCTGTTGCTCACCGGCGTGCTCACCTGGCAGGACATACTGGGAGAAAAGACCGCCTGGGATACCCTGATCTGGTTCGGAGCACTGGTGATGATGGCGGGACAGCTTAACCAGTTGGGTGTGATTGCCTGGTTCTCCGGCACCATGCGCGACATTATCGCCGAGACTGGGATGGGCTGGCAGGGTGCAAGCGCTCTATTAGTACTGGTCTTCCTGTACTCGCACTACTTCTTTGCCAGCACCACTGCACATATCACGGCGATGATGGGAGCCTTCCTCGTCGTGGGGCTGACGATTGGCGCTCCACCCATGCTGTTTGTGCTGATAATGGCGGCAGCTTCTTCGATCATGATGACTCTTACCCATTACGCTACTGGTACATCCCCGGTGATCTTCGGCTCCAACTACGTCACCGTGGGCGAATGGTGGTGGGCTGGATTCATCATGAGCGTTGTGAATCTGCTGGTATGGGTCGTTGTCGGCGGTATCTGGTGGAAGGTGCTGGGCTACTGGTAGCGGCATTAGCTCATTAGCTCATTTTCGCTCCAGCAATCCCCTGGATTCCATATGCTGGCTATAGGGGAGTTGCTCAAACAAAGCGCAGCGGACGATGCGACGGGTGTCGTGCAGTTCGGCAATATCGTGGTAGCTCAGTTAGACATAACGACTGGGTTCAATGGTGATATTTATCAGCGGTGCTTCTGCGCCTTGGCAGCAGAGAAACAGTCAGATGAAAATGTATAACTTCTATCTTGCTGTCTGGAATCTGAGCCGCAAGACCCGGAGTGGCAGTGCGATAGTCTGCAATACCTGTATGAGCGCTTCGTCACTGGGAGCTATGCCAATACTCAACCGGAGCGCTGTGTAGTGTGCATGGGATTACTGCCGTGTTTACCCGGCAAGGTAGGAGTCACTGGCGAGCATGCTTCAAGGTAACCAGATCTCAGCGTGGGGAAGCCTCTCGGCAGCCAGCAAAAGTATTTACTTATTTCAAACCTTAATCATAAGTTTGGGAGGAGGCAGTAGCCTTGGGAGCAAGTCTGGAGGACACCTGCTTACCATCCAGATGGCAGGAGGTGCATGAGGTACAGCGCGAAGCGTTCAACATTTGAGTGATGGTGAGATCAATGGTTCATGTGTCGAGTCACGGCGAATCGATTGAGAAATCCATGGACCAGGAAAACAAGCGTCAGGGTCAGGATTACCTAGATCGACACAGAGGTCAGTCTATAATGTGGTGATGGCGCCAAAGCCTATTCCCGGTAGCCCTTTTTCCATGGAGTGCCAACGGGCGCAGACCATCAAGGCCGCCCAGAACATCACGAGAACCAAGGGTAAAATGTCATGATGATTGTAGAGTAACAACTGCATGATAAAGCCCACTGCACATCCCATAAGTGTGCCTATTGCACGAATCCTCCCGGCGAAATGCGCGCCTTTCCAGTGCATGGGAAACAGGATCAGGATGCTTGCCACTTGCGCGGACAATGAGTCTTTCAAGTCCAGGCATTGAAAGGCGACAAACGACGCAGTAGCGACCGTTGCGCCAAGCAGGGCTTCATGGCGCTGGCTGGGCAGGTCTTTTTCTATCGGTTGCCTGGGGCTGCGGGGAGCTGCATCTGGAAACAGGTAAAACATCAGGCCGGCGATCGCCGCAGAGAGCCAGATCGCCGCGCCATTGCACCAGAGCAGATCGATGACATCAGTTTGCGGATAGCTGGAAAAATGCAGCAAAATCGAGAGAAACACCGCGCTCAGAGCGCTGAAGAAAAACAGTGGTCCTTTCGCCATCAGCGCAAAGCGGTATAGAAACAACAGGAACACGATGGGTACCGCCAACACCGGTCGACCACCGAACAGCCCATAAAGCACTCCGACCTCCACGCTGACCACCACACCCTGTGCCAGGAACTGGCGGACCAGATGGGCATTCAAGGTCGGAACCAGGCCAAGGACCAACATCGGATAGACGCAAAAAAAGCGCCGTACTCCAGATTGAAAACCTTGCAAATCAACAGCCCAAGCGTACCACCGCCGGTAATGCGCAGGCATTGACGCAGGTCGTTTTCGCTCAGCCGATGGGGGCGGCCAGTCTCAGTAGACATAATGGATGATGCTGACGAGGCGGATTTGCAGCGCACCCATCAAGCGCGCCACAACATTGTCGCTGGAAAACAACTGTACGGTTGCCTTCGCTCCAGAGGGTAATGAGGGTGGGAGGTCGGTATTGAACACCAGGTGAATGCGTTGGCGTTGCGCATCCCTGACCCAACGATCCGATTGCAGTGGGGGCGGCCAGATCGCCGTTTGCGTCGATCTGGCCTTCTTTCACCCCCGACTCCAGGTGGCTGACTTTCGCCGCGAAAATTTCCCCTGGGCGGGCATCGAACACCACTGAGGCCGTTGTGCCTGGCTGCGCATAACGTAGCGCCTTTTCTCTGAAGTCAGCGGTGACATCTGCATTGTCTTCGACCAGCGCCATGACGGATGTACCGGCCTGGAGGTACGCCCCGGGGCTGAGCTGCAGATTGCCAACCACGCCGGCACGTTCAGCCCGGACTTCGCTGTATTCCAGTTGCAGTCGGGCCTGTTCCAACGTGTTATGCGCCTGGCGGATGTGAACATTATCGTCCCCGGGGCCACCTCTGCGTGCCTTGATTTCATCGATGGTGCTGGACGCGGCCCGCACTGCCCATCGGCCATGCTCCAGGCCAGTCTGTGCGGTATAGGTTTTCTCTCGCCAACACGATGTGGCGATCGGTTACCCGGGCTTCGATGGAACCACACACCTTGACCACCGATATGGAGTAGTTCACCAGTTCGTCGTGGGCATTGAGCACGGCGTAATGCGCCTTGCCACCGGTGCTGTCGATGATCATACCCACTTGGAGGCTCAGTGGTTATAGGGTTCGTCTCGTGCTAGTTGATTTGCGTGTTGTCAGTGTCGGATTATTAGTACATAATCCTGTCCATCAAAGTCGCTTGAATAGAATAACTCAAGCATTTTCAAAAGTTTATGTCGAGAACGAGAGTTCCGTCCGCTGCGCCATATTTGCTTCAGAGCCCTTGAACTCTCTGAAGCTACAAAGAAAGCGACCTTAGGGTCGCTTTTTTTGTGCCTGCGATTCCTTCGCGACTGTACCTCGTCAGCGACTACATACAATCAAACCGCGCGCGAAAAACGCGATCTGATGCACAATACGCCCCGTACCGTTTTCCTCAGGATCGTTAATGCCCATGTCCTTCTCCTTGCGTACCGCGGTAGTTGCCTTGTGTCTGGCCGGCCTCGCAGGTTGTTCATCGAATAAGCCGACGATTTACGATCATGAAAGCTTCGATGATTCAGGCACGTTCTCGCGCAATTACCCGGTGAGTGACAAGGTCTCTTGCGAGGCCGCGCGCCGGGCATTGCTGAGCCAGGGCTACATCATCACCAGCAACGATCCGAAAATGATCAGCGGCCACAAGAGCTTCCAGCAAAGTGGCGAAAGCCATCTGGAGATCAGCTTTAACGTGGTGTGTGCTGACGACGGTGGCTCGGCGCACCACGCCACCATGTTCGCCAACGCCTTGCTGGACCGCTACGCACTGAAAAAGGTGAACAACTCGGCCAGCCTCGGGGTGGGTGTGCTGGGGTCTGTGTCGATGCCGATCGGCTCGTCCGACGACTCAATGGTCAAGGTGGCCAGTGAAACCGTGTCGTCCCCGGATTTCTATGACCGCTATTTCTCCTTGGTTGAAGCGTTCTTGCCCAAGGATGCGAAAAAAGTGACGCCGACCGACGACAAGCCCAAGGCTGAGCTGGGTGTGCCTGAAGCCGCTGTAAAGCCACAGGCCGTACCAGTGGCACCTGTAGCGCCGGTAGAGGCTCCGGCTGCGCCTGCCACGCCTGCGGCCCCTGAACCTGCGCCAACGCCCGTTGCCGAGCCTGCGGTAGAAGCCACAAGCTCCAAGCCCGTAGCGCCGCCTGCAGACTTGCAGCCGATCGTGCCGATTGAAACGCCAGTCACACCGGCGCCTGTGCCTGCGATAACGCCTGCGATCCCGGCGGCGGTAACTCCGCCAGCCGCTGAGAAATCTGTTGAAACACCTTCAGAGAAAACCACAGAACCGGCTGCCCCGGCGCCAACGTCCACCATCACGCCGCCAGCCGAGTCGGCAAAGCCTGCTGTACCCGCCGTGCTAGAGCCTGCGTCGGCACAATAAAGGGTTGCACAAAATTTCTGAGGTCTGCTACGTTTAAAGTCAGTGCTGGACAGGGCCGCGAAGGTGTCATTTAACCTTCATGCGTACGCCTTAAGCTCAACCAGCGCCACTCAGGCATGACTTGAACCAATAGGCTTTTAAGAGGATGCACCCATGGACGACTATCAAGAAGAACTGCTCGAGTATCAGGCTTCGGAGCTGGACTCCCCAGAGTCTGCTGACGACGCGACTGAGCTTTGAATCAGGCCAATTGACGCTGGCGACGACGGAACTCTCCTGGAGTCTCCGCGTTCCAGCGCTTAAAGGCCCTCTGAAACGCCTCGGCTGAGGCAAACCCCAACAAATAGGCAATCTCGCCAAAGGCCAGTTCCGTGTCACGGATATAGGTCATGGCCAGATCTCGCCGCGTGTCATTCAAAATCGCGCGAAATTGCGTGCCTTCTTCTGCCAGCTTGCGACGTAAGGTCCAGGTCGGTAGCTTCAAACGTGCTGCCACTTCTTCCAGGTCCGGTTCCCGGCCCCCATTGAGCAAAGGCCCCAACAATTGTGTGATGCGTTCGCGCAGGCTGCGGGTGCGGGTCAGTTGTTCCAGTTCGCGCTCACACACCTGCAGCAGGCTTGCCCAGGTGCTCGGGCAGTGCACGGGATTGCGCAGATCCAGGGTCGCGTGGCTCAGGCGGATCTGATTGGTCTCGGCACGAAAGTTCACTGTTGCCTCGCTCAATGAGCGGTAGTGCTCGGCGTATTCCGGCTCACTGAACTCAATATCAACCTGCTCGCAGCGCAAAGCTTGATTGGCCACCGACGACAACTGTTGCAGCCAGCCCGCGATGATCGAGTCCACCACAAAGCGGTTGTAGGCGTTATACGGGCTGATGGAGTAAAACCGTAGCCAGGCGCCCTGAGCATCTTCGTGCAAGCTCGACTGGCCGCGATAGTTGGAGCCGTACAACGGTTCAAAACGGGTGAGGGTACGGGCTGCTTCACGCACCGTCGGGGCCTGAGCCGCAGTGACCCCGGCCAGCCCGGCCTGAGGTAAGCGGCTCAATTGGCCCATGCGCAAGCCCAGTGCCGGGTCGCCGGTGAGTGCGATCGCGGCATGCCCCAGGCGCATGTAACGCGGGATCGACAAGCGCGCCGAAGGCTGCGCCAGTCGGGCCGGGTCGAGCCCGTATTGATCCAGCAGCGGCTGCGGGTCATGGCCGTGGCTGCGAATGGCCTCGGCCATGGAATCGACAAAACCGACAGAAAGGTCACCCAAACGCATCGGCAGCGGTTTCATGGTCTTACAGCCACACGTTCAACAAGCGGGCACCATCGCCGGTGTTATTGGCGCTGGTCTGACCCTCGCGGCTGATAAAACCGTGCCCGGAGCTGCGTTTGTCCCAGAACTTGCCGCGCAGAAACACCGTAACGCCTGCTTCGGCCGTGCTGCTGGGTACGCTGCTGATCAGCGTCAGGCGGTGCCAGGCTTCACCTTCGGACACTTCGCCGGGCTTGAGGCTGACCTCGCTGGGGGTCAACACACTTTTGTAGCCGCCCCAGGGTTGTTCCCACGTGTTTTTACCCATGATGAACGCCGGCACGGCGATCATTTGCGCGCCGTGCTCGTTCAGGGTTCGGTAATGCTCGGGGTACCAGCTGTCACTGCCGATCAAAATGCCCAGGCGCCCGGCGGGGGTGTCGACCACATTCAACTGATGATCGGGGCTTGGCTGGATATAGCTCTGCTCTTCGTAGGTCGGCAGCAACTGACGCTGCGGTGTGCCCAGCGGCGCGCCATCACGGCCAAACACCACGCTGCTGTTGTACAGCGGGCCATTGCCCGGTACCAGCTTGCCGTCCTCAATGCGCGGGTCGGGCAGGGCGATGCTGCCAGCCACCAGCGTCACGCCAAATTCTTTGGCCAGGCCGCCAAACAGGCTCTGGTAATCGCGCGCCATCGAACGGGCCTTCATGCGCAGATGCGCATCGTTGGTCCGGCTGTCGCCATCTGCGCGCAGCCAGGCATTGGCAAAGGCCAACGGGTGGCTGAGCACCAGCATGTGCATGGCTTCATTCAAATTGGCAGCCTGGTACAGCTCGTTCTTCTCACCCTCAAACACCAGCCAACTGCCGATGTGCTCAGGCAGCACCACCACGGTTTTATCGTTGAGCAGCCCGTCATTGCGTGCGCTGTTCAAGTACGCGGCGAGCTTCAAGCGCACCAGGTCCAGGCTTTGAAAGTCGCGCGGTGACAGGTCGGGCTCGATGCCCAGCAGATTGCCACGGCCCTGATCAACGCCCTCGTTGATGGCCAGCTCCACCCGCAGATCAGACAAGTAATGACTGGCCGGGCGTTGTCCGGTCCAGTATCCGTAGCCAGCGCCAGCGGCGACCAAGGCGGTCAATAAGGTACAAGTAAATAATTTACGCATGAGAACGAAAGCGGTAACCGTGTGCAGAATTCGTCGACTAGGGTAGGTCGCTCAGCCCGGCTTGCCAAGGGGGGCTGCGCATTAAGGTTAGGAGTTTGTCATTTTGGGTCATTGAGCGAGCCTGGGAGTGTCTTTACTGTGCCAGACACAACCGACGAGGGCCAAAGAGCACCTCGCTTTCCGTGATTTAGCCTGTAACGGAGCATCCCTGATGACCGCCTCCCACTACCCCCATTTGCTTGCCCCGCTGGATCTGGGCTTTACCACTCTGCGTAACCGCACCCTGATGGGCTCGATGCACACCGGCCTTGAAGAGCAGCCGGGCGGGTTTGAGCGCATGGCCGCCTATTTTGCCGAGCGGGCCAAAGGGGGCGTCGGCCTGATGGTCACCGGCGGCATTGCGCCCAACGACGAGGGCGGGGTGTACAGCGGGGCGGCCAAGCTGAGCACGGCTGAAGAGGCCGAGAAACATGTGGTCGTGACCCAGGCCGTGCACGCCGCAGGAGGCAAGATCTGCCTGCAGATCCTTCACGCCGGGCGCTACGCCTACAGCCCGCGACAAGTTGCGCCGAGCGCCATTCAGGCGCCGATCAACCCGTTTACGCCCAAAGAGCTGGATGAAGCGGGCATCGAGAAGCAAATCAGCGATTTCGTGACCTGCGCCCAACTGGCGCAAAGTGCCGGGTATGACGGCGTTGAGATCATGGGCTCCGAAGGTTATTTGATTAACCAGTTCCTGGCTGCGCAGACCAACCATCGCACCGACCGTTGGGGCGGCAGCTATGAAAACCGCATGCGCCTGCCCCTTGAGATCGTGCGGCGCACCCGTGAAGCCGTAGGTCCGAACTTCATCATCATTTATCGCCTGTCGATGCTCGATCTGGTAGCCGGTGGCAGCGTCTGGGAAGAAATCGTGCAACTGGCCAAGGCTGTGGAGCAGGCTGGCGTGACCCTGATCAACACCGGGATCGGCTGGCACGAAGCGCGCATTCCGACCATCGCCACCAAAGTGCCGCGCGGCGCGTTCAGCAAAGTCACCGCCAAGCTGCGGGGTTCGGTCAGCGTGCCGCTGATCACCACCAACCGCATCAACACGCCGGAAATCGCCGAGCAGATCCTCGCCGAAGGCGATGCCGACATGGTCTCCATGGCGCGCCCGTTTCTGGCCGACCCGGAGTTCGTCAACAAAGCCGCCGCGGGTCGCGGCGACGAAATTAACACCTGCATTGGCTGCAATCAGGCGTGTCTGGACCACACCTTCGGCGGCAAGCTGACCACTTGCCTGGTCAACCCGCGGGCCTGCCACGAAACTGAACTCAACTACCTGCCGACCATTGCCGTGAAGAAAATCGCCGTGGTCGGTGCCGGGCCTGCGGGGCTCTCGGCGGCCACCGTAGCCGCTGAACGCGGGCATCAGGTCACGCTGTTTGACTCGGCCAGTGAAATCGGCGGCCAGTTCAATGTGGCCAAGCGCGTGCCGGGCAAAGAAGAGTTCTACGAAACCCTGCGCTACTTCTCGCACACACTGCGCACCACCGGCGTTGAGCTGCGGCTCAATACCCGCGTGGATGTGCAGCAACTGGTGGCGGGCGAATTTGACGAAATCATCCTGGCCACCGGCATTGCCCCGCGTATCCCGGCGATTCCCGGGATCGACCACCCCAAGGTGCTCAGCTACCTGGACGTGATTTTGCAGCGCAAGCCGGTGGGTGCCAGCGTCGCGGTGATCGGTGCGGGGGGCATTGGTTTTGACGTGTCCGAGTTCCTGGTGCAAGAGGGCGAGGCCACCAGCCAGAACCGCGAAGCGTTTTGGCGCGAGTGGGGCATTGATAGCCGTCTTGAGGCACGCGGCGGTGTGGCCGGGATCAAGCCCGAGGTGCATGCACCGGCGCGCCAAGTGTTTCTGTTGCAGCGCAAAGCCAGCAAAGTGGGCGACGGCCTGGGCAAAACCACGGGCTGGATCCACCGGGCCGGGTTGAAGAACAAACACGTGCAAATGCTCAACAGCGTGGAGTACCAGAGCATCGACAACGATGGTCTGCACATCCGTATTGGTGAAGGCAAGTCGCAGGTGCTGCCCGTCGACAACATTGTGATTTGCGCCGGGCAAGACCCTTTGCGCGAACTGCAGGATGGCCTGCTGGCTGCCGGGCAGAGCGTGCACTTGATCGGTGGCGCCGACGTGGCCGCCGAGCTGGATGCCAAACGCGCGATCAACCAGGGCTCGCGGCTGGCGGCACAGCTCTAAGAAGCACAGCATCCTGTGGGAGCGGGCTTGCTCGCGATGCGGGCGGCGCGGTGTGATTGTCACACCTTGTCGACCTTTCAGATCAAAAGATCGCGAGGCAAGCTCGCTCCTACGGGTGCTTGGGGCGTGCGTCCAGGGTCATGTGTTCGGCCAGAAAATCGACGAAAACGCGCAACTTCGGTAGCAAGTGGCGGCTGCTGGGCCACAGCACCGAAAATCGCCCGTGGGCGCTGATGTGATCGGCCAGCACGGCGACCAATTGCCGGCTCTGCAACGCCTGGCGTACGGCAAAGTCGGGCACGTAAGCCAGGCCAAAACCGCCCGTAGCGGCGCTGATCAATGCTTCCAGATTGTTGAACACCAGCGGGGTTGAGCGCTTCCACAGGCTGTCGTCCTCGTCGCGGGTGAAGGTCCATTCCTGCAACTGGCCATTGCTGGGGAACCGGTAGCGCAGGCACACGTGCCGCTTCAAGTCGTGAGGCGTCTGCGGTACACCCTGGCGGGCAAAATAGTCCGGTGCGCCGACCAGCACAAAGTGGAAGGTGCCCAGCGGCTTGCTCTTGAGGCGCGAGTCGGCAAAGTCGCCGCTGCGGATCACCGCGTCCATGCCTTCGCCAATCACATCGACCATGCGGTCGCTGAAGTCCATGTCCAGCTCGATCTCGGGGTAGCGCCGGGTGAACTCACTGAGTATTGGCAGCAACATGCGGTAGCCAATCGCGGGCAGGCTCACGCGCAAGCGACCGCGTGGTGCATCCCGCGATGAGTGCAGTTCGGCCTCGGCTTCTTCCAGTTCATCGAGGATCTTGCTGCAACGCTCAAAAAACAGCGTGCCGCCCTCGGTCAGGCTCAAGCGTCGGGTGCTGCGATTGAACAGGCGCACGCCGAGCCCGTCTTCCAGGCGCGCCACGCTCTTGCCAACGGCTGAAGCCGAAATCCCCAGCCGCTCGGCGGCGGCCACGTAACTGCCCAGTCTGGCGGCAATCACGAACGCATTCAGACCACTCAAGCTTTCCATGTGCTGCCTTTATTAAGGAGTTTTAGTTGGGTTAGAGCGGATTTATAGCCTGTTTTTATCCGATTGGATCGCTTTTATCCTCGTCGAACCTTCTTTTGCTGGGCCATCTGGCCGGAGCGTTTCCCATGAGTCTTGATCGCACACCCAGCGTGTCCGCTGGCTGGACCTTGCTCGCCGTCTGCACGGCGGCGCTGATTCTGCCGCTGAGTTTTTCCGGTGGTGCGCTGGCCACCCCGGCCATTGGCCTTGATCTGGGCGCCGGGCCGCTGGCGCTGACCTGGATCACCAACGCCTTTATGTTGAGTTTTGGCAGCCTGTTGATGGCCGCCGGCACCCTGGCGGACCGCTATGGGCGCAAACGCATGTTTGTCTCGGGCGTTGGCGTGTTTGTCCTGGCGTCCTTGGCACTGGGCTTGGCGCCGAACATTGTCTGGCTGGACGGGCTGCGCGCGCTGCAAGG
>NZ_WIWK01000063.1:0-34175 GCF_009600165.1 Pseudomonas sp. FSL R10-0399 | reverse complement strand
CACCTGATCACCGGTGCGGTACAGCCGCGCCCCCGGCTCGCCCAGCGGGTCAGCAATAAAGCGCTCAGCCGTCAGCCCCGGACGCTCCAGATAGCCACGCGCCAGGCCAATGCCGCCGATGCACAATTCCCCCGGCACACCCACCGGCAGCGGGTTCAATTCGCTGTCGAGCACCCGGCACACCACGTTGCCCAAGGGTCGGCCAATGGGCGAACGCTCGCCGTCCTCAAGAGCACACTGCCAGTGGGTGACGTTGATCGCGGTCTCCGTCGGGCCGTAACGGTTATGCAGTTGCACGGCGGGTAATTGTTGCAGCACGTGATTGCGCAGTTCGGCGGGCATGGCTTCGCCGCCACTGAAAAGCCGACGCAACGTGCGGCACTGCAAGGCCTGCGGTTCATCGACAAACAGACGCAACAACG
The DNA here is from genome assembly GCF_009600165.1 of Pseudomonas sp. FSL R10-0399. Classification (NCBI taxonomy): domain Bacteria; kingdom Pseudomonadati; phylum Pseudomonadota; class Gammaproteobacteria; order Pseudomonadales; family Pseudomonadaceae; genus Pseudomonas; species Pseudomonas sp. FSL R10-0399. Next base: position 33,753 of record NZ_WIWK01000063.1, on the reverse strand, counting down.
GCGGCACAAAGTGCAACGTGGACACCCCGAACTGCTGCACCAACTGCGCGATGCGCTGCGGGTCGCGGTGCTCTCCCGGCCCGGCCAGCACCAGACGGCAACCGGTAATCAACGGCCAGAAGCACTCCCACACTGACACGTCAAAACTGATCGGGGCCTTTTGCATCAGCACATCGTCGGCGCCCAAGCCGTAGGTGGTTTGCATCCACTGCAAACGCTCGCTGAGGGCCGCATGGGTGTTGCCGACGCCTTTGGGCTGGCCGGTCGAGCCCGAGGTGTAAATCACGTAGGCCAGGTTGTCGCCGTGCAGGTGCAGCCCCGGCGCATGGGGGGACCAGCTGTCGAGATTGAGGCCGTCCATGGCGATCACACTAAGGGCCTCGACACTCGGCAAACGCGGCAGCAGATGGCTTTGGGTCAGCAACAGTGCTGCACCGCAATCCTGCAGCATGTAGGCCAGACGCTCGGGCGGGTAGTCCGGGTCCAGAGGCACATAGGCGCCGCCCGCCTTGAGAATCGCCAGCAGGCCGATCAGCAGTTGCGGCGAGCGTTCAACGGCAATCGCCACCGGCACATCCGGGCCCACGCCCTTGTCACGCAAGCAGTTGGCCAGGCGGTTGGCGTGCCCATGCAGATGGGCGTAATCGAGGCTGCCGCCGTCCCACAACAGCGCGATGTGCTCCGGGGTGAGCTGCGCTTGCTGTTCAAGCTGCTGTGGCAGCCATTGCTGCGCGGGAGCACACGGCGCTTCGCTCCAGCGCGCCTGTTCAAGCAATTGCTGCGGGCTGAGCAGGTGCAGGTCAGCCAGAGCCTGGCGGCTATCAGCGCAAACTTGGCGCAAGAGGCTGACAAAATGCTCGGCCAGTTGCGCAATGGTGCTGGCCTCAAATCGTTCATCGGCGTAGTCGAATGATAGTTTCAGGCGGCCCTGACAGTCTTCTTCGCTGTGCAACTGCAAGTCGAATTTGGCTTCGCGGCTGTGCCATTCCAGCTCTTCGGCGAGCAAGCCCGGCAAACGCCGCAAAGCACTCAGGTCGCGTTGCTGATGATTAAACAGGACCTGGAACAGGCCGTGTTCGCGGGCCTGCGGGAAGGCTTCCAGCAACTGCTCAAAAGGCAGGTCCTGATGCGCTTGGGCATCCAGCGTGGCAAGGCGGGTTTGCTCGAGCAATTGGGCAAATGGCAGGCGCCCGTCCAGTTGCGCGCGCAGCACCAGGGTATTGATGAAAAAGCCGATCAGGCCATGGGTTTCCTGACGCGGGCGGTTGGCGCTCGGCACGCCAATGCGGATATCGCGCTGGCCGGTATAGCGATACAACAAGGTCTGGAACGTCGCCAACAGCAGCATAAATGGCGTGCTGTCATGGGCCTTTGCTGTCTCACGTAACGCCTCGGCAAGCGGTGCCTCCAGGCGCACGCTGTAGCGCGACGCGCTGTGTTGCTGCGCGGCCGAACGCGGGTAATCGGTGGCCAGTTGCAAGGTCGGCTGCTCGTCGCCCAGCTGTTGTTTCCAGTAACCGAGCTGGCGCTCGGCTTCGCCCTGAGCCAGCCATTGGCGCTGCCAACTGCCGTAGTCGGCGTAGTGCAAAGTCAGCGGCGCCAGCGCTAACGGTTGCTCCAGGCAGGCCGCCGCATACAGCCGCGAGAACTCGTCGATGAGCAAGTTGAGCGACCAGCCGTCCGCAATGATGTGGTGCAAGGTCAGCAGCAGTTGGTGCTCTTCGTCATCGAGCTTGACCAAAGTGACCCAGAACAGCGGGCCGTTGCTCAGGTCGAACTGGGTGCGGGCTTCGTCGTCGCGGATCTGTTGCGCCCGCGCTTCTCGTTCGGCGGCGGGTAAATCGCTGATATCAATGACCTGCAGGTCAAAATCCGCGGCGGCCTCAACCCGCTGCCAGGCTTGGCCATCGCGCTCATAAAAGCGCGTGCGCAGGGCTTCGTGGCGTTCGACCAAGTGCGCGAAGCTGCTGCACAGCGCGGTTTCGTTCAGCTCGCCGCGCAAGCGCAAGGCGCCGGGAATGGTGTAGGCGCTGCTCTGCGGGTCGAGCTGCCACATAAACCACAACCGGTTTTGCGCCAGCGATTGCGGCAGCGGCTCATCGCGGCTCAAGCCGACGATGCTGCCCTGGGCCAGACCGCCATCCTGCTGCAACGCCGCGACCCGGGCCGTAAAAGCGCTCAAGGTCGGCGCCTCGAACAACAGGCGCAGGTTGAGTTCCAGTTTCAGTTCTTCACGCAGGCGGGCGATGGTTTGCGTGGCCAGAATCGAGTTGCCGCCCAGCAGGAAGAAATGATCGTCAGCGGCCACTTGCTCGACCTGCAAATGCTCGCACCAGATCCACGCAATCAGCGCCTCCAACTGATGGGCTGGCTGCGCCGGATCATTGTTGGCCGGCTGAGCGTCGTCACACGGGAACTGCGCGTAGCTGTCCAGGCTGCCATCAGCCAGACGGCTGCGGCAGGCCGAGCGCTGGAGTTTGCCGCTGGAGGTTTTTGGCAACGCCCCCGGATTGAGCAATACGACCACGCTTGGTGCTTGCTGGCAGGCTTCGGCCACAGCCTGGCGAATGGCCGTGATCAGGGCGTTGGCGGGCATGATTTTTTGCACGCTGCGGCTGATTTCGGCGGCAATGCCAATCCCCTCCTCGCCTTTGACATTGACCGCGAACGCCGCCACACGACCTTTACGCACCACCTCGACTTCACGCTCGATGGTGGCTTCGATGTCTTGCGGGTAGAGGTTATGGCCGCGCACGATCAGCAGGTCTTTCAAGCGCCCGGTGATGTACAGCTGGCCTTCATGGATAAAACCCAGGTCGCCGGTGCGCAGCCATGTGGCGCCCTGATGTGCAACAAATGTCTGGGCGCTGGCGTGCGGGTTGCGCCAGTAGCCGTGGGCGATGCTTGGCCCGCAGGCCCAGACTTCACCGACACGGTTATCCGCCAAGGACTCGAACGAGTGTGGGTCGACGATTTGCACCGCATGTTGCGGCTGCTGAGTACCGCAGCTCATCACCGCGCAGCCGTCGCCTGGCACGATGCGGTTGTTGGCCAGTTCCAGCTCATTCAGGTTCAGGGCCGGGATGCCCTGCCCGCGCTGCCCGCCTGCGACAAACAACGTAGCCTCGGCCAGCCCGTAAGAGGCGAAATAGCTGGCGGAGTTAAAACCGCACGGGGCAAATTTTTCGGCAAAACGCACCAGGGTGTCCTGGCGGATCGGCTCAGAACCTGAATAGGCCACGCGCCAGCGGCTTAAGTCCAGCCCGGCCAGCGCGTTTTCACTGACCCGCTCGCTGCACAGCCGATAGGCAAAATCCGGCCCGCCGCTGATGGTCCCGCCGTATTCGCTAATGGCTTCGAGCCAACGCAGCGGGCGGGTCAAAAAGTACGCGGGCGACATCAGGATGCATGGCACACCGCTGAAAATCGGTTGCAGCAGGCCGCCGATCAAGCCCATGTCGTGGTACAGCGGCAACCAGCTGACAATCACGTCGTCGGGGTTGAGATCGATGCCAAATCCACGGCGAATCAACAACTCGTTAGCCACCAGATTGCCGTGGGTGACTTGCACGCCCTTGGGCATGGCGGTGGAGCCTGAGGTGTATTGCAAAAAGGCGATGTCATCGGCCTGCAACACCACCGGCTGCCAGCCTTGGCCCAGGCTCGGTTCTAGGCTGTCGACACACAGCAACGCGGGCGCCTCGGCGCAGGTGAGTTCGGGCAGGGCCAGTAAGGACTCGCGCAAATGGCTGCTGGTCAGGAGTACGCGCGGTTCGGCGTCGCTCAGGATCGACAGCAAACGCTCCTGATGATGGCGCCGCGACGACTCCGGCGGATACGCCGGAACGGCGATCACTCCGGCGTACAGGCAGGCAAAAAACGCCGCGACGTAGTCCGGGCCGCTGGGCAACAGCAAGACCGCGCGATCGCCAACCGCTGCATTGGCCTGCAAGGCTGCGGCAAAGGTCCGCGCACGTAAATCCAGGTCAGCATAGGTCAGCACCTGGCTGGCACTCTGGTCATCGCCCAAAAAGCGTAATGCCAGTCGATCCGGGGTCCGGGCTGCACGTTGTTGCAGGGCTTGGGCCAAGGTGCCAGGGAGTTCGAACGCGTCCATCATGGGATTTCCTGCCTGAAGTCGGCTTTGCATAAATTCGGTGTGTTTGAGAGACGAGAAAGCACGGCGCCGCTTTAGCCGGGCACTCGCCAAACCTGTTGCTGACGCCAGCGCAGCAGGTGTTCTTCGGCGTAACGACGCAGGCAACGCAACAAGGCGGTTTCTTGCTGGTGCAGAAAAAAGTGATGGCCTTCAAACATGTCCAGGGAAAACGCGCAGTTGGTGTCGGCCTGCCAATCGAGCAGTTGCTCGGCGCGCACACTGTCTTGCTTGCCACCAAACACGTGAATGGGTAGCGGCAACGGCGCCCGTCGGTCGTGCCTGAAACTGCCGCACAACAGGAAGTCGGCGCGCAGTATCGGCAGCATCAGGTGCATCAGTTCGGCATTGGCCAGCACCTCTTCGGGGGTGCCGTTGAGTTCGCGCAAGCGCTCGATAAGTTGTGCGTTGGTCTTGGCCACCGCGTACTCGCTGACATCTCGGCGGGCCGGGCCGGCCGTGGCAGATGCAAACAAGGCCAGCGGCTCGGGCACCACGCGCTCACGCAGGGCGTGGGCCAGTTCAAAGGCCAACAGACCGCCCAGGCTGTGGCCAAACAACGCGTAAGGACGGTCCAGTTCCGAGCTGATTTCATCGGCCAACTGGCTGGCCAATGCGCGAATATCGCTCTGCAAGGGCTCGTCCATGCGCATCCCGCGCCCCGGTAATTCCAGCGGCCGCACCTGCAGCCAGTCGGGCAGCAAGCGGCGCCAACGGCTGTATGCCATGGCGCTGGCGCCGGAGTAAGGCAGGCAAAACAAGCGCAACTGGATGACTTCAGTCATGGTCTGCACCACCGCCGTAAAACGCCGCCCGTGCACATGCAAACGCCATATCACCCTCCTGTGTTAACCGTTCATCGCAGGTCTGCAACACAGACCTTCGCCCCTTGTGAACGGTTGACCCGGGCAAATAATTAGCCCTTGCGATAGTGGCCATTTGTAGCGAACTGCACGGGATGTGAGGCTTTTCTCAATCTCTTGAAAGGATCGTTACTAATTACCTTTCTCAATTGACAATCATTATCATTAAGCCTAGTTTGTTTCGCACTGTGACGGCGCCAACCGAGCAATGGCCCGCACGTTTTCACTAGCCACAGGTGATCTCCATGACGGAACAAATGTCCACAAGCAGGTGTGACTCACCCTTACTTCAAGCCTTTGTCGACAACCGATTAATCCTGGTCAAAATTGCAGCGCGGATCACCGGCTGCCGATCTCGGGCCGAAGACGTGGTGCAGGACGCTTTCTTCCGTTTGCAGTCCGCGCCGCAGATCACCTCGTCATTCAAGGCGCAGCTGAGCTACCTGTTCCAGATCGTGCGCAACCTGGCGATTGATCACTACCGCAAGCAGGCACTGGAGCAGAAATACTCGGGCACAGAAGAGGAAGGCTTGAATGTGGTGATCAATGGCGCCTCGCCAGAAACCTCGCATATCAATTTTTCGACCCTGGAAAACATCGCCGACGCGCTGACCGAGCTGCCAAGCCGCACCCGTTATGCGTTTGAGATGTACCGCTTGCACGGTGTGCAGCAAAAAGACATCGCCAAGGAGCTGGGGGTGTCGCCGACACTGGTCAACTTCATGATCCGCGACGCACTGATTCACTGCCGCAAGGTTTCGGGCAGCCAGCCAGATACCTTTAGTCGCCGCTGAAATCAGCTTCTTTGTGAGAAGGCTCGCGATCTTTGAAGATCTAGAGAAGATCAAAAGATCGCGAGGCGAGATCGCTCCTACAAAATGAACGTCGCTTTAGCGTTGGTTTTCGATTGTCCTTTCCAGCACCATCAAGGCCGCCCGTTTGTGCGGGAAGTCGAATTCCTTGATCCGCGCATAGCCCTGCGCCTGCATGTAACCGATCATTTTGTCGTTGTCAGCACGAGGCTCGGCCACGATGCGCCGGGTGCGCGGGTCGTCCTGCAACAGGTAATCGGTCAAAGCGGATAACCAACTGGCAACCTTGTGCGGCCCGCGATGGGCCTGCTCCCCCACCAACATATGAATGCCACGGTCATAATCGTCTGCGTCGTAAAAGGGCGCGATGCGATCTTCTTTGGCCCAATAGGCTTCGAAATAAGCAAACGGCTGGTCGTCAAAGCAACCGATCAAGGTCAGGGTGTGCGGGTCGTTGGCCAGTTTTTCGAGGTACTGGCGATGGTCGTCAAGGCTGCCCCCTTCATCCCAGAAGGCCAGTACTCGCGGGGTGTTCTGCCAGCGGTTGAAGCGTTCGAGGTCAAGCTCGATGTCCAGCGTACGCAAGGAGATCCAGGCGCCAAGCTGGGGGTCGAAGCGCCGATAGACTTCGCCTTGGGGTTTAGCAGGGCGCTGCGGGTGCGAAGCGATTGCAGTCATTTTGGACTCACGATTGTCGTCAACAGTTAGGCTGTGTGACGTTGGTCGCGGGGCAAAATTTAGGACTCTGTTTCGACGAGTTCAATATTGTAAGGGGCAAAAATCGCTTTTAACTGGCCATTGTCCTTTAGCGCTTTGATCAACTTGGTCACTTCTTCGGCTTTGATCGGGCCATGGGGCCGAATGAAGGCGTAGTGATGGTAGCGCTGGTCGGCACGGTCAGATACCAGCACGCGAGATTTGTACTGCGGATTGTGTCTGAGCATGTCATTGAGGTTGGATCGCGTCATCAAGGTCATGTCTACCCGCCCGCGCAAGACCATCTGCAGGTTGCTTTCGTGAGAGTAGGTCAAGGTCGCGTCAAAGTGGTTGAGCAAGTAGCTGGGGGCAGGATTGAAGTCTGCAAAGGCGTAGTGATAGCCGGAAAAAAGCGCCAGCCGTTTCCCCTTCAATTCATCAAAGTAGGATTGGTCACGCCCCGGCTGTTGCTTGGCAATAAACACTTCCGAGTCGACAAGGCCAAGGTCGACAGCATCGTAATCGACCCCCTGCCAGCCCCAGTTGGAGCTTTCAAAAAGGATCAGGTCAACGCGGCCCTGATCAAAGTCACGCACCCTGCGCGCCAGCGAGGTGGGGACGGCGGTGAATTTATAATCAGTTTGTAACTCATTCATCGCGCTCAGCAATTTTTGCAGCAAGCCCGTGTCGGAACCGCGTTCCGGGCGCACGATATACGGCGGAAAATGCGCCGCACCGACGCGAATTTCCTGCGCGGCCCACACCGGCGACATCAAGGTGACACTCAGCGCCAGCAACACACTGCGGACCATCCACATTGGCAAACACTTAAACGCTATGCACATCGGGGACGCCCGCGACTGGAACTTATTAATGGGTACAGGACCTGAGATCGAGTACGACCGTAATTTAAGCGCGCTTAGACTAGCAAGCAAACGTGGTGTGGCCCACTACAAATTAAGTGCCCCGTGGCTGCGCATTAGCTACGCTGCATCCTCAATGCCGATGTTGTTTAAGGAAAGCTGCACATGCCTCACTGGCTGGTAATTGACTTGGAAGCCACCACCGATGACGGCGGCTGGCCTCTGGAAGAAATGGAAGTCATCGAAATCGGTGCCAGCGTGGTCACCCGTGCCGGGCGCGAAATAGACCACTTTCAGCGTTTTGTACGGCCGCAACGGCGCCCGCTGCTGACTGCTTTTTGCCGTCAATTAACCCATATCACCCAAGCCAATATTGATAACGCCAGCCCTACCGGACAGGTTTGGGAGCAGTTCGAGCGCTGGCTGGGCCAGCACCTGCCCAAACTGGAAGGCTGGGCCAGTTGGGGTGAGTACGACCGCAAGCAACTGGAACAGGAATGGCAACAAAAGCAGCTGGACAGCGCCTTGGCGCGTTTGCCGCATATGAACCTCAAGCAACAATTTGCCCAGGTCCGCCAGCTAAAACAGCCGCTGGGCCTCAACAGTGCGCTGCAACTGGCCGGTATGCAGTTCAGCGGGCAGCAGCACCGCGCCCTGGAAGATGCGCGCAATACCGCGCGTTTATTGCCTCTGGTGTTGCGGGTTTAGTGCAGCGCCGAGCCTCTACAAAAGGGCGTGACGGGATAAAACGGCTTCTGCATACTGGCCAGCCTTTTTAACCCATTCCGAGGAATCGCCATGTTTAAAGTCAACGAATACTTCGACGGCACCGTCAAGTCGATTGCGTTCACACAAGCTGAAGGCAAAGCCACTATTGGCGTCATGGCCCCGGGTAAATACGAGTTCGGCACCGCCGAGCGTGAAATCATGCACGTCGTCTCGGGCGAGCTGAAGGTCAAGCTGCCGGGCAGCAGCGAGTTTGAAACATTCAAGACAGGCAGCCAGTTCAACGTACCGGCCAACAGCAAGTTTCAGCTTGAGGTCGCAGTAGATACCGCTTACCTGTGCGAGTACCGCTGAGTTAGCCCCGCGTAGGAGCGAGCTTGTCTCGCGATCTTTTGATGTTTAAAAGATCGCGAGGCAAGCTCGCTCCTACGGTTTTAGCTATCCGCCGTGTTGAACTGCAACGCTGCCAACCGCGCATACAGCGGGTTACTGGCTATCAATTGGGCATGTGTGCCCACCGCCACCAGCTTGCCCTGATCCATCACGGCAATGCGATCGGCATTCTGCACCGTCGCCAGTCGATGGGCGATCACCAGCGTGGTACGGCCTTTCATCAGGCTGGGCAACGCTTCCTGGATCAAGTGTTCACTTTGCGCATCCAGCGCGCTGGTGGCTTCGTCCAACAGTAAAATCGGCGCATCCACCAGCAGTGCCCGGGCAATCGCCAGGCGTTGCCGCTGCCCGCCCGACAACCCCTGACCGCCATCGCCCAAGTGGGTTTTATAGCCTTGGGGCATTTGCAGGATGAAGTCGTGGGCATGGGCAATACGCGCCGCCGCCTCGACCTGGGCATCTGTTGCCTGCGGGTTGCCATAGCGGATGTTGTCTTCGACCGTGCCAAAAAACAGCGCCGGGGTCTGCGATACCAGGGCAAAGCAGCGGCGCAAGTCGTGCGGATCAAGTTGCTGGACAGGTCGCCCTTCCAGCAGGATTTGCCCTTGCTGGGGGTCATAGAAACGCAACAGCAAGTCAAACAAGGTCGATTTACCGGCCCCGGACGGCCCGACCAAGGCCAGGGTTTCGCCTGCATTGATGGTCAGGCTCAGGCCCGCAATCGCGAAGCTTTCGGGACGCGACGGGTAAGAAAAATACACATCTTCGAGACGCACGTTGCCTTCAACCCGCTCTGGCAACACTTGCAAACCGCTGTCCGGTGCAACGATCTGGCTTTTGGACTGCAGCAGTTCGCTGATCCGCTCTGCCGCGCCTGCCGCCTGTTGCAGTTCGCCAATCACTTCACTCAGGGTGCCGACGGCACTGCCGACCACCAGGCTGTAGAACACAAACGCGGCCAGTTCACCGCCCGTGATACGCCCGGCAATAACATCCATGCCGCCCACCCAGAGCATGACGCCGACCGCGCCCAGCACCAGCGAGATCACCAGGGTGATCAGCCAGGCCCGTTGCAAGATACGTTTGCGCGCCGTGGCAAAGGCCCCTTCGACAGTTTGCGCAAAGCGCTGCTGGTCTTGTTGCTGATGGTTGTAGGCCTGGACGGTTTTAATCTGGGTCAGGGCCTCGGCCACGTAGCTACCAACATCGGCGATGCGGTCCTGGCTTTGGCGCGACAAGCTGCGCACGCGACGACCAAAGATCAAGATCGGTGACAACACCAAGGGCAAGGCGACCACGACGATGCTGGTGAGCTTGGGGTTGGTGATAAACAGCAGCACCACGCCGCCAATCACCATCAGGCTGTTGCGCAAAAACAACGACAGCGACGAACCGATCACCGATTGCAGCAATGTTGTGTCGGTGGTCAGCCGCGACTGGATTTCTGAACTGCGGTTGTTCTCGTAGAAACCGGGGTGCAAACCGATCAGGTGGTTGAAAACTTGTCGACGAATGTCAGCCACCACCCGCTCGCCAATCCACGACACCAGGTAGAAACGCACGAATGTGCCCACCGCCAAGCCCAGCACCAGCAGCAAAAACAACCCAATGGACTGGTTGAGCATGTGCGGTGATTGGGTCATAAAGCCTTTGTCGACGAGCAAACGAATGCCCTGCCCCATCGACAGCGTGATCCCCGCCGTGACGATCAGGGCCAGCAAGGCGCCGACCGCATGCCAGCGGTAAGGGGCTACAAAATGAATGACCAGACGAATGGCACGGCGCTGACGGGAAGAGAGCATGGGGGTGTTCCGCAAAGGGGGTCGAGTGTTGAAAGCCGCACACAGCCTACAACGAACCGGGGTAACACTTGGTAAACCTTTCTCAGTCGTTTTGAATATGACCGGGTGCCACAAGCCCTAGGCGTTAAAGTTCTAAAGTGAGGGTAGAAGTTTCGAAGTATTTCTGTTGGACTGGGTTCCGCGGCCAAGTGTGTAACAGCTTGGTCATTTAACGGATCTAAAGTAGCGCTACACCCTGATGAGGAGACAGGCCATGGAATCAATCAACACTCAAGCACTTCCGGTAATTCGCACCCACCAGCAACCGTCGTTGGGGTGTGCTTTTATCGACGCTGAAGGTAATGAAGTTCTCATCACTGAAGAGATGATTCAGAACGCCTGCCAAGAACTGGAACAGCGTTTGGTCAAGCCTGTAAACAAAGACTGAACCTGACAACACCTTACTTGCCCGCGATCTTTTAAAAGATCAAAAGATCGCGAGGCAAGCTCGCTCCTACACCCGTACTGCGCCCAGCGCTTTAACCATCTGCGTCAAACCCTGCGACTCACCCTCTATACGTACCTGTAGGCCTTCGATTTCGCGGCGGACCGGGTAGTGTTTGCGCAAGGCGTCAAACGCCAGCTTTTGCTCCTGAACCGTGCCCACCAGGCTGCGACGAAAGTCCGCATCGTCACGGCGCGGGTCGTAAACCCCACGGCATACCGTCGCCAGCGCCCAGGCCGTGTCGCTGTCAGCACTCAGTTCAACCTTGGCCAGCCAGGGCGCAGGCAGTAAGTCGGCCAGTTTGATAACCGCTTCCTGCCCCAGAAAATCGCAGAACGCCTGGTAAATCTGCGCCGTGCCCCGCTGCTTGCCGTCCAGGCTGTAACCGGCAATGTGCGGCGTTGCCAGTACACACAGGTCGGCCAGTTCGACATCAACTTGCGGCTCGGCTTCCCACACATCCAGTACCGCTTGCAGGTCTTCGCGCCGGGTCAGCACTTCACGCAGGGCGTTGTTGTCGATCACCGGGCCACGGCTGGCGTTGATCAGCCAGGTGCCGTGTTTGAGCTGGTTCAAACGCTTCTGGTCGAGCAAGTGCCAGGTCGCGTTCTCTGCGGATTTATCCAGAGGCGTGTGCAGGCTGATGACATCGCAGCGCTCGATGATCTGCTCAAGGCTGACGTAGTCACCGCCCTCTGCCGCCTGACGCGGCGGGTCGCACACCTGCACGTTGAAGCCCAGGCCCTTGAGCACATTGACCAGACGCCCGCCCACTTCACCGGCACCGACCACACCGTAGGTGCGCTGATTGAGGTTAGCGCCTTCGATTTCGGCCAGTGTCAGCAAGCTGCCGAGCACGTAGTCCACCACACCGCGGGCATTGCAGCCCGGTGCGCTGGACCATTGAATGCCCTCTTGATGAAAGTAATCGAGCGCAAGGTGATCGGTGCCGATGGTGCACGTACCGACAAAACGCACGGCGCTGCCTTCAAGCAGATCGCGGTCGACCTTGGTCACCGAACGCACCAGCAAGACATCTGCATCGTGCACATCGGCCCGGGTGATCTGACGCCCCGGCAAACGGCGTATTTCACCGAATTCAGCAAAGAACGCATCGACCAACGGAATATTTTCATCAGCAACAATCAGCATGGCAGGCTCCTTTCAAGGACTGGCAGTGTAGGCGTTGTCGGCACGTTTGGGCCGATCAATCCTGCTTTTTGCGGATCCAGTACAGGTACGTGCCCGCTTCTTCGGCCTGGCCGACCAGTTCGTGGTCCAAAAATACGCAGAACTTGGGAATGTCACGGCGGGTCGACGGGTCGGTCGCGATCACTTTCAGCAAGCCACCCGGCACCAGATCGCGAATGTGTTGGTGCAGCATCATCACCGGCTCTGGGCAGTTCAGACCGCTGGCGTCCAGAGTGCCGTCAAGCGGCAGGTCAGCAAAACTCATTGGTTACTCCTGAATCAGCGGGATTTAGGCTTTTTCACGTCCAGTCGACGCAAATGGCAAGTCACTTCTTCACGGTCGTGGTACAGCTGCTTGCAGCCGATTTCAACCTGGATACCGCGCGCCTTGAAGCCGTCGGCAATGCGGTCCAACAGGCGACGCACTTCGGCGTAGCGTTGTTTCATCGGCAATTTGAGGTTGACCACCGCCTCACGGCAATGCCCTTCGCCAATCCATTCTTCGAGCATCGCCGCATTGCGCGCAGGCTTCTCGACGATGTCGCAGACCATCCAGTCCACTGGTTGTTTGGGCTTGAAGGTAAAGCCATCAGCCATCAAGTGTTGCACCAACCCGGTGTCCATCAGGCTTTCAGCCATGGGGCCGTTGTCGATGGCGATCACCAGCATGCCGCGGTTGACCAGTTGCCAGGTCCAGCCGCCGGGGGCTGCGCCGAGGTCAACACCGGTCATGTCACTGTGCAAACGGTCATCCCATTGATCACGCGGAATGAAGTGGTGCCAGGCTTCTTCCAGCTTGAGGGTCGAGCGGCTCGGGGCTTCACGCGGGAACTTGAGACGCGGAATGCCCATCGGCCACATGGCCGAGTTGTTGGACTCGGCCAGGCCGAGGAACACTTCACGGCCACTTTTGAAGGTCAGCAGCAGACGCGGTTTGTCGTCGGCGTTTTCGACCAGCTTGCCCGCCTTGAGCAGCGCCTTGCGCAAATGCCCTTCGAACTTTTTGCAGAAGTTGGACAGCTCTTTGCCGTCGTTGGTATCGACCACTTCCAGCCACAGGCTGCCACACACCGGAAAATCGGCCATGTGTTCAAGGATGACGCTGATCCGGTCGGTTTCCGGTAGCTCGACAAAGCTGCCGCGAGCCCATTGGCGCGGGAAAATCAGCTCGGCAAAGCGCAGGCGCTGCATCAGGCGCTCAGCACCGCCTGCCTCGGTGCAGACAAACTCGGCACAGGCCGCGCTTGGCTTGGCCTTGGCGTAACCGGAGACATTAAGACGGGCGGCATGCTCGGCGATTTCCGAGCAGACTTCGCCTTCAAAACCGGGCCGGCAATGCATAAAAACGGTGTTCATTGATTTACTCCTGGGCAGCGGCAAGACATTAGACCGCTGCGCTACCTTGTCCTGAAACAAGGTCTGTCACGAAAAGGCGGGCATGATAACTGAGTTCGGAACCTTGAAGCCCTATAGACAGTCCAGTTATTAGCCAGATCACTGAATCAGGGCTAGGTTTGAAGCTCTGCTCACTGTTCTGTTCGTATCACACGATCCGTGCCGTGCGGATCAAAAGGAGTCATTTCATGTCCTCCCTCGATAGCCTGAAAACCCTTTCTACCTTAAAAGTCGACGATAAGACTTATCACTACTTCAGCCTGCCGCTCGCCGCCAAGACCCTGGGCGACCTGGGCAAGCTGCCGATGTCTCTTAAAGTGCTGCTGGAAAACCTGCTGCGCTGGGAAGACGGCAAGACCGTCACCGAACCCGACCTCAAGGCCCTTGCCGCCTGGCTCAAGGAACGCCGCAGCGACCGTGAAATCCAGTACCGCCCGGCACGGGTGTTGATGCAGGATTTTACCGGCGTACCGGCGGTGGTCGACCTGGCCGCCATGCGCGCCGCCATGGCCAAGGCCGGAGGCGACCCGCAGCGCATCAACCCGTTGTCACCGGTTGACCTGGTGATTGACCACTCGGTGATGGTCGACAAGTTCGGCAGCACCAGCGCCTTTGAGCAAAACGTCGACATCGAAATGGAACGCAACGGCGAACGCTATGCGTTTTTGCGCTGGGGCCAGGATGCCTTCGATAATTTCAGCGTGGTACCGCCCGGCACCGGGATTTGTCACCAGGTGAACCTTGAATACCTGGGCCGCACGGTCTGGACTAAAGACGAAGACGGCCGCACCTATGCCTTCCCCGATACCCTGGTAGGTACCGATTCGCACACCACCATGATCAACGGCCTTGGCGTTTTGGGCTGGGGCGTGGGCGGGATTGAAGCCGAAGCCGCCATGCTCGGCCAGCCCGTGTCGATGCTGATCCCTGAAGTGGTGGGTTTCAAACTTAGTGGCAAGCTTAAAGAAGGCATCACCGCCACTGACCTGGTGCTGACGGTCACGCAAATGCTGCGCAGCAAGGGCGTAGTCGGCAAGTTCGTCGAGTTTTATGGAGATGGCCTGGCCGATTTGCCCCTGGCAGACCGTGCCACCATTGCCAACATGGCTCCGGAATACGGCGCTACGTGCGGGTTTTTCCCGGTGGATGAGATCACCCTCGATTACCTGCGTTTATCCGGTCGCCCGGACGCCACGGTCAAGCTGGTCGAGGCTTACTGCAAAGCCCAAGGCCTGTGGCGCGAAGCGGGCCAAGAGCCGATTTTTACCGATACTCTGGCGCTCGACATGGGCACCGTCGAGGCCAGCCTGGCCGGACCAAAACGCCCGCAAGACCGGGTCGCCCTGCCCAACGTGGCGCAAGCTTTCAGCGACTTCTTGAGCCTGCAGTTCAAACCGGCCAGTAAAGAAGAAGGCCGCCTTGAAAGTGAAGGCGGTGGCGGGGTAGCCGTGGGCAGCGCAGAGTCGGTTGGCGAGGCGGATTACAGCCTCGATGGCAAAACCTGGCGCCTGAAAAACGGTGCCGTGGTGATTGCCGCCATTACCTCGTGCACCAACACCTCCAACCCCAGCGTGATGATGGCTGCCGGGTTGGTGGCGAAAAAAGCCGTGGAAAAAGGCCTGAAAAGCCAGCCTTGGGTGAAAACCTCATTGGCCCCCGGCTCCAAAGTAGTTACCGACTACTACAAGGCCGCTGGCCTTACCCCGTACCTCGATCAGTTAGGTTTTGACCTGGTGGGTTATGGCTGTACCACTTGTATTGGCAACTCCGGGCCGCTGCCCGATCCCATTGAAAAAGCCATCACCCAAGCGGACCTGACCGTGGCATCTGTGCTGTCGGGCAACCGTAACTTTGAAGGCCGCGTACACCCGCTGGTCAAAACCAACTGGCTGGCCTCGCCGCCGCTGGTGGTGGCCTATGCATTGGCCGGTACGGTGCGTATCGATATCAGCAGCGAGCCACTAGGCGTGAGCAAAGACGGCCAGCCTGTGTACCTGCGCGATATCTGGCCGAGCCAGAAAGAAATCGCCGACGCCGTGGCGCAAGTCAGCACCGGCATGTTCCACAAGGAATACGCCGAAGTGTTTGCCGGTGACGAGCAATGGCAAGCCATCGAAGTGCCGCAGGCGGCGACATATGTCTGGCAAGACAGCTCGACGTACATCCAGCACCCGCCGTTCTTTGATGACATTGACGGGCCATTGCCGGTCATCGAAGACGTCAAGGGTGCGAACATTCTGGCGCTGCTGGGGGATTCGGTGACCACCGACCACATCTCCCCTGCCGGCAATATCAAGGCCGACAGCCCGGCCGGGCGCTACCTGCGCGAGAAAGGCGTCGAGCCCAAGGACTTCAACTCCTACGGTTCGCGACGCGGTAACCATGAAGTGATGATGCGTGGCACCTTCGCCAACATCCGTATTCGCAACGAAATGCTCGGCGGTGAAGAAGGAGGCAACACCCTGTACATCCCGACCGGCGAAAAACTGGCGATCTACGACGCGGCCATGCGTTATCAGGCCTCGGGTACGCCGCTGGTGGTGATTGCCGGTCAGGAATACGGCACCGGCTCAAGCCGCGACTGGGCGGCAAAGGGCACTAATCTGCTGGGCGTCAAAGCGGTGATTGCCGAGAGTTTTGAGCGTATCCACCGCTCCAATTTGGTGGGTATGGGCGTGTTGCCCTTGCAGTTCAAGCTGGACCAGAACCGCAAGAGCCTGAAGCTCACCGGCAAAGAGACCCTGGACATCCTCGGGCTGACTGGGGCCGACATTCAACCGCGAATGAACCTGACCCTGGTGATCACCCGTGAAGACGGCCAGCAGGAAAAGGTCCAGGTCCTGTGCCGGATCGACACCCTGAATGAAGTGGAATACTTCAAGGCGGGCGGGATCTTGCACTACGTGCTGCGTCAATTGATTGCTTCGTAATAGCCAAACCTGTGGGAGCGGGCTTGCTCGCGATGGTATCGACGCGGTCTAACAGAAAAACCGCATTGCCTGCATCGCGAGCAAGCCCGCTCCCACACCTCCATGTTCACAACATTTGCTTCATGCCGAATCGTTATACTCGTGCGCCTTTCTCCCCCCTAGGATTCGCATGATCGCCCTGCCCTGGCCTTATCTCGCCCTCTTGACCCTCGGCTACGGCATTGCCCTGAGCTATGGCCAATTAGGCGTTCAAGCTGTTATTGCCCTGGCCGCCCTGGTGGTGAGCGGGTTTGCTGCCCATCAAACCCAACGTTCATGGCTGCGCTATGCCGGACACGCTGTATTTGTGCTGCTGGCCCTGGCTTTGGCCCTGCATTGGCTGCCCGGTTTTCACAACGGCCGTGCCATCAGCCCCGAGCGGCTGACCCCGGATGCCGTGCCCTTTTCGATGTACCTGAATCTGGACAAACCCCTGATCGGCTTTTGGCTACTGCTGGTTTGCCCGTGGATAGCACCGCGCTTTAACTGGCGTGCGTCAGTGGGCGCCGCATTGATGGGGCTGGTGCTGGCCGCCATGGCCGCGCTGGGTGGCGCGCTGTTGCTCGGCATCGTGGCCTGGGCGCCGAAGTGGCCCAGCCAGGGCTGGATTTGGCTATTGAATAACTTGCTGCTGGTGACGCTGGTCGAAGAAGCGCTGTTTCGCGGCTATTTGCAGGGCGGGTTGAGTCGCTGGTTCAAGCAACTACCGTACGGGCAAACCCTGGCCTTGGTCATTGCCTCGCTGTTGTTCGGCCTGGCGCATATCGGTGCCGGTTGGCAGTGGGTACTTTTGGCCGGCATTGCCGGACTTTGCTACGGCCTGGCCTACCGCTTTGGCGGGTTAAGTGCGGCGATTGCCACGCACTTTGGTCTTAACGTGCTGCACTTGGCGTTCTTCACCTACCCGATGCTGGCGCCTTAAGCTCGCCCCAAGACTGCGACAGCGTTGATGCACGCTGTTGCAGCAGAAATATTAATTAAACAATTCGTTGCGCGTGCCGAAAGCCTATCAAAGTCTTGCGGATTGAAACGACATGCGTAACAACCAGCCCATCACCCAGCGCGAACGCACATTCCCCGCGCAGCAACGGTTGATTTCCACTACCGATACCAAAGGCGTGATCACCTACTGCAACGACGACTTCGTCGACATCAGCGGGTTTTCGCGTGATGAGCTGGTGCGCGCACCGCATAACCTTGTGCGCCATCCGGATGTGCCTTCGGCGGTGTTCGAACATATGTGGAGCACCCTGAAAAAGGGCATGCCGTGGATGGGCATCGTCAAAAACCGCTGCAAGTCCGGCGATCATTACTGGGTGAATGCGTATGTGACCCCGGTGTTTGAGAACGAACGCGTGGTGGGTTACGAGTCGGTGCGGGTCAAGCCGACGGCCGAGCAGATCCGCCGCGCCGAAGCCTTGTACCAGCGTATTAATCGCGGCAAGCCCGCCGTACCGCGCCGCGACAAGTGGCTGCCGGTGCTGCAGGACTGGTTGCCGTTCATTCTGGTCAGCCAACTGAGTTTTGTTATTGGTGCGCTGTTCAACTCCAGCTGGGGTTTTGCCTTGGCCGCCCTGTTGTCGATTCCGTTGGGGCTGCTGGGCCTGACCTGGCAGCAACGCGGCATCAAGCGCTTGCTGCGCCTGGCCGAACAGACCACTTCTGACCCTCTAATTGCCCAGATGTACACCGACAGCCGTGGCCCGCAAGCGCGTCTGGAAATGTCCATCCTGAGCCAGGAAGCGCGCCTTAAAACCTGCCTGACCCGTCTGCAAGACACCGCCGAGCACCTTAGCGAGCAGGCCCGTCAGTCGGATGCGCTGGCGCACAAGAGCTCCACCGGGCTGGAGCGCCAGCGGGTTGAAACCGAGCAGGTTGCCACCGCCGTTAACCAGATGGCCGCGACGACCCAAGAGGTCGCCAGCCATGTGCAGCGCACTGCCGATGCCACGCAAGAAGCCAATCGCCTGACCAGCCGCGGCCGCGACATTGCCGGTGAAACCCGCGAGGCCATTGAGCGCCTGTCGGTGGTCGTCGGTGAAACCGGCGCGACGGTGACCCAACTGGCGAAAGACAGTGACGAGATCGGCGGCGTCGTTGATGTGATCAAGGGCATTGCCGACCAGACCAACCTGTTGGCCTTGAACGCAGCCATTGAAGCGGCACGTGCCGGTGAAATGGGCCGGGGTTTTGCTGTTGTGGCCGATGAAGTACGCCAACTGGCGCAACGCACCAGCACCTCGACCGGCCAGATTCACGGCTTGATTGCCAAGCTGCAACAAACCGCCGCCACAGCCGTACAAACCATGGACGCCGGGCATCGTCAGGCACAAGAAGGCGTGGCACGGGTGCTGGAAGCCGACGCGGCACTGATCGGGATCAGCGAAGCGGTGGCCAATATCACCGATATGACCACCCAAATTGCCGCCGCCACCGAAGAGCAAAGTGCCGTGGCCGAAGAAGTCAGCCGTAACATCAGCACCATTGCCGACCTTGCCGACCAAACCTCGGAGCAAGCGCAGCATACCGCCCTGCTCAGTGAAGAACTGGCGCAAACCGTGAATATTCAATATTCGCTGGTGGAGCGGTTTAACCGCTGAAACTAAAAAGCCAGAGCGTTCGCTCTGGCTTTTTTTTAATCATGCTTCAGTCAAATGCGTATCGCACCCCGACATTGGCCCCCCAAGGTTGCTCAATACCTTGGCCGTTCATGTAGTCGAAGTCTGCGTGCAATTGCAGGTTACTGGACAACGACAGCGCCAGACCGGCCCCCAACTCAGCACGGGTGCCGTACAGATCATTGTTGAAGCGATGCCCGTTGACCTCGACGTCATTGTCTCGGGCAAACTCTTGAGCCAGTGCGACTTTGATATAAGGGCTTAGCCATTGATTACGATGTTCAAGGGTCATGCCCACTTTACCGAGCAGGGAGTGGGTGGCCGCGTTATCGGCCTTCAGCTCTGAGTCCAGACTGAACGACTTTCCTTGCACTGCCACCGCAGACACCTGAGCGAAAGGCTCGATGAACAGGTGTTCGGTGAGCTGGATCTGCCGACCGGCTTCCAGCGAAGCACCCAGCCCATAGTTGCGGTAGCTGCCTTTGGCCTTGCTGAAATCGCTCATCAAGACGTCCGCGCGATTCTGGAACTGGTTGAGCTTAAGCACGCCATCCACGTAATAACCGTTGTTGTTCATCCAGGTCCCGTAAGTCCCGACATAAAAACTGTCGACAGTGCCTGAGGAACCGCGTGACTGAGACAGGTCAGATTTGCTGTAACCGCCGAGCAACCCCACCAGCAGCACACCGTCAGTGAGAGCCAGCGGCGCGTCCACGCCCAGCGAAAAACCGCTCTGCTGTTGCTCAAAGCCCAGGCCATCGCGACCTGCAACCCGGTACTGGTTACCGTAGCTGCGCATCCAGGCACCGCCCTGCCCGCTGCTTCTGACCTCGCCTATACGGCTGCGCAAGGTACTCATCTCGCCATACCAGACGGTCGGTGCACTGTTAAACAGCGCCTGCACACTGCGAGTGGCCGGGCTTACCTCACGGTCTTCGCCGGTCAAAAACCAATCGTCGCCCTGACGCTCCAGCCCATACGAATAAGCCCCAAGGTCGACACGCTCGCCCAGCACGCTGAACTGCGCATCACCGCCACCGGTGTGAACCACCTGCAAAGGATCAAAGCCGGATTCAGGCTCGGCACCGCTGTTCTGAATGCTCAACACATGATTGCCCGTCGCCTGGCCTTCTATGTTGAGAAAATCGACTTGCTGGTTGTCCATGTCCAGCTTCAGCCCAAAGGAGCCATTGCCGGACAACTCCCCCATGGATAGCTGATGAAACCCCTCAGCTTTGGCAAAGTCGATGCTCCCGCCATTGAGCACCAAGGACTCGACATTGCTGTCACCCATAATGTCCCAGCCGACGCCTGCATCAAGTTGCAGGTTTTTGACGTCGCTCATCTGCCCGGTAAAACGTGTTCCATTCTGCAAACGTACATTCACCAGGCCGCCCTCAGGGATGGTCAGGTTGCCGTGCAAATAGCTGCCATCGACGACAAGGTCCAGCACGCTGTCAGACTGCACGTCGAGCAATTCGCCCCGACCATTGCCAGCAGACAGCGTGGAACCATTACTGACCGTGATGGTTGCCTGTGCGCCGCCTTCAACTTTGATGGCCGGCCCCTCAACACTGCCGATATAAGCGTTATCGATGGCCACTGTGTTGCCTTGCCCACTGATGTTGATCGCTGCAGAGGTTTGCGATTGAATCGAGCCACCGTTGACAGCCAGAGTGCCACCGCTCAGTTGCGCACCAACCGCACCGGCGCCATTGGCTTTAACGTGGGAATTGTTGAGTTCTACCCGGCCGCCGGATCGGGTCACAACGCCTGCTGAACCTTCGCCAAAGGTTTCAATGGAACTGTCGTTCAGTGTCACCAGGCTGCTGTTGCCGATAGAAACGACACCATGGGACTCTCGGCCACGGGTAACAATCGACGAGTCTTGGCTCAATTCAATCGAAGCACCGCTGTCAGCACCTGCACCGGAGGATTCATCCCCTTCAGTGACAATTGAACTGCCTTGCAAATCAATGACTGCACCACTGTGCCCTTCAACACCCAACGAGCGGTAGCCTTCAGTGCGGATCTGCAGATTGGCCGCTTCCACGGAACTGAGCTGCCACCCCAAAATCCCTGCGCTGTGGTCTCCTGTGGTGGTGACGCTGCCGCCGCCCAGTTGGATAGCCCCGTCACTGAACGCATAAATACCGGCAGCGGAATTGCCGGA
The DNA here is from genome assembly GCF_009600165.1 of Pseudomonas sp. FSL R10-0399. Classification (NCBI taxonomy): domain Bacteria; kingdom Pseudomonadati; phylum Pseudomonadota; class Gammaproteobacteria; order Pseudomonadales; family Pseudomonadaceae; genus Pseudomonas; species Pseudomonas sp. FSL R10-0399. The sequence goes on along the minus strand of NZ_WIWK01000063.1, from coordinate 12,612 downwards.
GGTAACAACGGTGACTTTCTCCACATCGGCTACGGCACCACCGCCTACGCGCAGGCCCGTGGCGCCTTCACCTGAAGTCTCGATCTGAAGCTCCCCGGTGGAGTGGAATGTGCTGCCCTGACCGTGAACCAGCACACCGTAAGCGTCTTTACCAGACGTTGCGACAGCCATGTCAGCGGACTTGATTTTTCCGCCACTGGAGGCATGCATTCCATACACGCCAGCGCTGACTGTTTCGATCTTGCGATCACTGACACTGACTTCTTCTCCGTCCCGGGCTGACACCTGGTCCTCATCAGCAGCGAATGCCTGAACACTTGAGAACAACAATGTCTGACTGATCGCTATGGCAAGAATGGACTGACGCGGGAAAAGGAACTGGGACATGAGGATTGTTTTCTCTTTTGTTGAGTTCTCGTACGGAGCTCAACGACATTGCCGAGCGCACCTACGTACAAGGGCGCCAAGAATGAAAATAATCGTCAGAACAAAACATCGGGAATTTCCTTGATTGCTGTAGGACTACACGCCTCAAGCATGTAGAGAAGCTCAAACACGCTGTCGCAAAATTCACTCGCCCGGCGTCAAACCATCATCTTCTTTTAAGCCATCCTGCAAGGCTATCCGCGGCCCGTTCCAAGTGTTGCTCATGAGTGAACCCTGAAACCTTGAGCGGCTTGAGGTCGTGGTCGGCGGCGGCCAGCCACACCAGTTCGAGCGTCGGCGCCAATGGGTAAGTTTCAACGGTCAGCCGATTACCCAGCGCGTCGCGCTCGCCCTGCACAATCAGGGTCGGAGTGTGCAGTGCAGCCAGATGCGCGACCCGAGGTTTTTCCGGCTTGCCCACGGCATAGAACGGGTAACCCAGGCACACCAGCCGATCAACGCCCAGCTCATCAGCCACCAGGCTGGCCATGCGTCCGCCCATGGACTTGCCACCGATGGCTAATGGCCCAGTGACATGCCGTCGCACCTCGCTGTAAACCTCACGCCAGCTTTCCAGCAATTTAGCCTGTGGATTGGGCGGCCTTTTGCCGCCATCCAGGCGCCGTTGCGCCATGTACGGGAACTCGAAGCGCAGCACGTTGATCCCGCGTGCAGCAAGGCGTTCAGCCATGCCGGTCATCCAGTCACTGTCCATTGGCGCACCTGCGCCGTGAGCCAGGATCAAGGTTGGCGATAAGGGTGTTTTTGCAGCGTTCCATAGCCAGCCCCGCGCCTGCAGGCACTTCGCCCATTGATCCTCGTCAATACCCACTTTGCTGCCTACGCCCATGCTTGCCTCGCTTTTAGTCTGCCTATAACTCCAGGCGTGCGTTGAACTCGCCTGATCCGTGGATGGGGAACCATGAACACTTCTATCAGTACCGCCTACAACTATAAGGTGGTCCGCCAATTTTCCATTATGACGGTGGTTTGGGGCATCGTCGGTATGGGGCTCGGCGTCTTGCTCGCCGCGCAATTGGTCTGGCCCGAACTTAACTTCGATTTGCCCTGGACCAGCTTTGGGCGGTTGCGCCCGCTGCACACCAACGCGGTGATCTTCGCCTTTGGCGGTTGCGCCTTATTTGCGTCCTCGTTCTACTCGGTGCAACGCACCTGCCAAACCACGCTGTTCGCGCCCAAAATCGCTGCCTTTACCTTTTGGGGCTGGCAACTGGTGATTCTGCTGGCGGCCATCAGCTTGCCACTGGGTTACACCAGTTCCAAGGAATACGCTGAACTGGAATGGCCGATCGACATTTTGATCACCATTGTCTGGGTCGCCTACGCCATCGTGTTCTTTGGCACGATCATGAAGCGCAAGACCAAGCACATTTATGTGGGCAACTGGTTCTTCGGCGCGTTTATCGTGACCGTGGCGATTTTGCACATCGTTAACAACCTGGAGATTCCGGTCAGTTTCACCAAGTCCTACTCGCTGTACGGTGGCGCCACTGACGCCATGGTGCAGTGGTGGTACGGCCACAACGCCGTGGGCTTTTTCCTGACAGCGGGCTTTTTGGGGATGATGTATTACTTCGTGCCCAAGCAGGCCGAACGCCCGATCTATTCCTATCGCCTGTCCATCGTGCACTTCTGGGCGCTGATCACCCTGTACATCTGGGCCGGTCCGCACCACTTGCACTACACCGCATTGCCGGACTGGGCGCAGTCGCTGGGCATGGTGATGTCGCTGATTCTGCTGGCACCAAGCTGGGGCGGGATGATCAACGGCATGATGACGCTCTCGGGGGCCTGGCATAAGTTGCGCAGCGACCCGATCCTGCGCTTTTTGGTGGTGTCGCTGGCGTTCTACGGCATGTCGACCTTCGAAGGCCCGATGATGGCCATCAAGACCGTCAACGCCCTCTCCCACTACACCGACTGGACCATCGGCCACGTACACGCCGGCGCGCTGGGCTGGGTCGCGATGATTTCCATCGGCGCGATGTACCACATGATCCCTAAAGTCTTCGGCCGCCCGCAGATGTACAGCATCGGCCTGATCAACGCGCACTTCTGGCTGGCGACCATCGGCACCGTGCTGTACATCGCTTCGATGTGGGTCAACGGCATCGCCCAGGGCCTGATGTGGCGCGCGGTCAATGCCGACGGCACGCTGACGTACTCCTTCGTCGAAACCCTGGTGGCCAGCCATCCGGGCTACGTCGTGCGGTTGATAGGCGGGGCGATTTTCCTGAGTGGCATGTTGCTGATGGCTTACAACACGTGGCGCACGGTGCGTAATGCCGAGCCCGCTGAAGTTGTCGCCGCTGCGCAGATGGCCTGAGGAGTCCGCCATGAAACACGAAATCATTGAAAAAAATATCGGCCTGATGCTCTTGCTGATGATTCTGTGCGTGAGCGTCGGTGGTCTGACGCAGATCGTCCCGCTGTTTTTCGAAGACGTGACCAACACCCCGGTAGAGGGCATGAAGCCCTACACCGCGTTGCAACTCGAAGGCCGCGACGTGTACATCCGCGAAGGCTGCGTGGGCTGCCACTCGCAGATGATTCGCCCGTTCCGCGCCGAGACCGAGCGTTATGGCCACTACTCGGTAGCCGGTGAAAGCGTTTGGGATCACCCGTTCCTGTGGGGCTCCAAGCGTACCGGGCCAGACCTGGCCCGAGTGGGCGGGCGTTACTCGGATGACTGGCACCGCGCGCACTTGTACAACCCGCGCAACGTCGTGCCTGAATCGAAAATGCCGGCCTACCCATGGCTGGTGTCAACGCCCGTAGACAGCAGCCATACCGAGAAAAAACTCGAAGTGATGCGCACGCTGGGTGTGCCTTACACCGACGAAGACATCGCCAATGCCAAGCAGTCGGTCAAGGGTAAAACCGAAATGGACGCGCTGGTCGCCTACCTGCAAGTGCTCGGCACTGCCATCAAGAGCAAGAGGTGAGCCATGGTGTTTGACATGAGTAGTGGAATGATTCGCGGGCTGGGCACTGTGGTGGTTGCAGTGGCTTTTATCGGTCTGGCGCTGTGGGTGTTCAGCCCGCGGCGCAAGGCAGAGTTCGACGATGCAACCTTGCTGCCGTTCAAGGACGACCCCGAGGCCATCAAACACGTCGAGCAAGAGCAAGCGTCCAGGAGTAAAAAGAATGTCTGAGTTCTGGAGTATTTACGTCAGCGTGCTGACCATTGGCACGCTGATCGGTCTGACCTGGCTGTTGTTCGGTACGCGCAAGGGCGAGAAAAAAAGCGAAACCACCGAAACCATGGGCCACAGTTTCGATGGCATCGAAGAGTACGACAACCCGCTGCCACGCTGGTGGTTCATGCTGTTCATCGGCACGCTGGTGTTCGGGGTCGGCTATTTGATCCTTTACCCTGGCCTGGGCAACTGGAAAGGCCTGCTGCCAGGTTACGAGGATGGCTGGACCGGCGTTCACGAGTGGGAAAAGGAGATGAACAAGGCCGATGCCAAATTCGGTCCCATTTTCGCCAAGTACGCGGCCATGCCGGTGCAGCAAGTGGCGCAAGACCCGGCAGCCCTGAAAATGGGTGGCCGCCTGTTTGCCTCCAACTGCTCGGTGTGCCACGGCTCGGACGCCAAGGGCGCGTTTGGCTTTCCCAACCTGACGGACGCGTCCTGGCGCTGGGGCGGGGATGCCGACACCATCAAGGCGACGATCATGGGCGGACGCATCGGCATGATGCCGGCCTGGGGCGAGGTGCTGGGCGAGGAAGGCGTGAAGAACGTCTCGGCTTATGTTCGCCACGACTTGGCGGGGTTACCGCTACCCAAAGGCGCCGCGTTCAATCTGGAGGCCGGCAAGCAGGCGTACGCCACCACCTGCGTGGCGTGCCACGGGCCTGAAGGCAAAGGCAACCCGCTACTGGGCGCACCGGACCTGACGGCACCGACAGCCTTTATTTACGGCACCAGCCTGGCGCAATTGCAGCAAACCATTCGCCATGGTCGCCAAGGCCATATGCCCGCGCAAAACGAATTGCTGGGCAACGACAAAGTGCAATTGGTCGCAGCCTACGTCTACAGCTTGTCCCATGGCACGGCAGAGGAGAAAACCGCCGAGTAACCCCTCGTCTTTACAGGAGCGACGGCGAGTCGCCCCTGTAAAGATGTATACACTTCTGTGAACAATATCTGGACATTCCTCGCCGCCTCTTTTACTTTCTCCCCCAGAGTCACCTCGCCAAATCCCTTCACGATAGCCTTCCACAGGGCGTTTTTTAACGGCCATTTTGACCTTGCTTAGCCTGTGGAAAAGCCGGAAAACAAGCGCTGAAGGGCATTGACCGAGGGCTGGCTTCGTTGCAATAGCCCTATGCTTTATCCATACTTGCGACCGTTTTTGCCTCTAATAACTATAAAACCGTGGAACCTTGCGATGAGCACAGCAATCAATCCGACTGCTTATAACTATAAGGTCGTCCGCCAGTTCGCCATCATGACGGTGGTCTGGGGGATCCTTGGCATGGGACTCGGGGTTTTTATCGCGTCACAACTTGTGTGGCCCGAACTTAACCTGGGTCTTGAATGGACAACCTTCGGTCGTCTGCGCCCCCTGCACACCAACCTTGTGATTTTTGCCTTCGGTGGCTGCGCCTTGTTTGGTACGTCTTACTACGTGGTGCAACGTACCTGCCAGACACGGCTGATTTCCGACAGCCTGGCCTCGTTCACCTTCTGGGGCTGGCAAGCCGTCATCCTCGGCGCAATCATCACCCTGCCGCTGGGCTACACCACCACCAAGGAATACGCCGAACTGGAATGGCCGTTGGCTATCCTGCTGGCCATCGTCTGGGTGGTCTACGGCATTGTTTTTTTCGGCACCATTACCCGGCGTAAAACCAAACACATCTATGTGGGCAACTGGTTCTATGGCGCGTTTATCGTGGTCACGGCGATGTTGCACATCGTCAACCACGCGTCTCTGCCGGTGAGCTTTTTCAAGTCTTACTCGGCGTATGCGGGTGCGACCGACGCCATGATCCAGTGGTGGTACGGCCATAACGCGGTCGGATTTTTCCTGACGACCGGCTTTTTGGGGATGATGTATTACTTCGTGCCCAAGCAGGCCGAACGCCCGATTTACTCCTATCGCCTGTCCATCGTGCACTTCTGGGCCTTGATCACCCTGTATATCTGGGCCGGCCCGCACCACTTGCACTACACCGCATTGCCGGACTGGGCGCAGTCGCTGGGCATGGCCATGTCAATCATTCTGCTAGCACCGAGCTGGGGCGGCATGATCAACGGCATGATGACCCTCTCGGGCGCCTGGCATAAATTGCGCACCGACCCGATCCTGCGCTTTTTGGTGGTGTCTTTGGCGTTCTACGGCATGTCGACCTTTGAAGGCCCGATGATGGCCATCAAGACCGTCAACGCCCTCTCCCACTACACCGACTGGACCATCGGCCACGTACACGCCGGGGCACTGGGCTGGGTCGCGATGATTTCCATCGGCTCGATGTACCACATGATCCCGCGCCTCTATGGCCAAAAGCAGATGTACAGCGTTGGCCTGATCAACGTCCACTTCTGGCTGGCGACCATCGGCACCGTGCTGTACATCGCCTCGATGTGGGTCAACGGCATCACCCAGGGCCTGATGTGGCGCGCCATCAATGACGACGGCACGCTGACCTATTCGTTCGTTGAATCGCTACAAGCCAGCCACCCCGGCTTTATTGTCCGCGCCATCGGCGGGGCCATTTTCGCCAGCGGCATGCTGTTTATGGCCTACAACGTGTGGCGCACCATTCGCGCCTCGAACCCGGCAGAAGCTGAAGCCGCAAGCACGATTGCAGTCGCGGGGGCCCACTGATGATCAAGCACGACAGTATTGAAAAGAACATCGGCCTGATGGCCTTCTTCATGGTCATCGCCGTGAGCATCGGTGGCCTGACACAAATCGTTCCGCTGTTTTTCCAGGACGTGACCAACAACCCGGTCGAGGGCATGAAGCCGCGCAACGCGCTGGAGCTTGAAGGCCGCGACGTCTACATCGCCAACGGCTGCGTAGGCTGCCACTCGCAGATGATCCGCCCGTTCCGCGCCGAAACCGAGCGTTATGGCCACTATTCGGTGGCCGGTGAAAGCGTGTGGGATCACCCCTTCCTGTGGGGCTCCAAACGCACCGGCCCGGACCTTGCCCGCGTGGGCGGGCGTTACTCTGATGACTGGCACCGCGCGCACTTGTACAACCCGCGCAACGTGGTGCCGGAGTCGATCATGCCGGCTTACCCCTTCCTGGTTGAGCGCAAGCTGGACGGCAAGGAAACAGCCAAGAAGATGGAAGTCTTGCGCACCTTGGGCGTGCCTTACACCGATGCAGACATTGCCGGTGCCAAGGATGCCGTGAAGGGCAAGACAGAAATGGACGCACTGGTGGCTTACCTCCAGGGCTTGGGCACACTCATCAAGAGCAAACGGTGATCTGAATGGATATCGGGATGATTCGTGGCCTGGGCACCTTGCTGGTGATGGTGGCTTTTATCGGTTTGGCCTTGTGGGTGTTCAGCCCCAAGCGCAAGTCCGAGTTTGACGACGCAACGATGTTGCCGTTCAAGGACGACCCCGAAGCCATCAAGCACGTTGAGCAAGAACAAGCGTCCAGGAGTAAAAAATAAATGACCGAGTTCTGGAGTCTGTACGTCACCGTCCTCACCCTGGGAACCATCTTCGCCCTGACCTGGCTGCTGTTTGCCACACGCAAAGGCCAACGCAGCGAGCAGACCGATGAAAAAGTCGGCCACGCCTACGACGGCATCGAAGAGTACGACAACCCCCTGCCCCGCTGGTGGTTCATGCTGTTTGTCGGCACCATCATCTTTGCCTTGGGCTATTTGGTGCTGTACCCGGGTTTGGGTAACTGGCGAGGCCTGCTACCGGGCTATGAGTACCTGGACACCAAAGATAAAACCCCTTTTGCCAATGGCCAGACTGGCTGGACGGGCGTGCATGAATGGGAAAAGGAAATGGCCAAATCGGATGCCCGCTTTGGACCGATTTTCGCCAAGTTCGCCGCTATGCCCATCGAAGAAGTGGCCAAAGACCCGCAAGCACTGAAAATGGGCGGCCGCCTGTTTGCCTCCAACTGCTCGGTGTGCCACGGCTCTGATGCCAAGGGCGCTTATGGCTTTCCGAACCTGACCGATGCCGACTGGCGCTGGGGCGGCACGCCAACCGACATTAAGAACAGCATCATGGCGGGGCGTCATGCGGTGATGCCGGGTTGGGGCGAAATCATCGGCGAGCAAGGTGTCAGTGACGTGGCAGCGTACGTGCTAACCAGTCTTGACGGGCGCAAATTGCCGGACACGGCAAAGGCCGACCCACTCAAGGGCCAGGCCATCTACGCCACCAACTGCGCGGTCTGCCACGGCCCGGAAGGCAAAGGCAACCCGTTGATGGGCGCCCCCAACCTGACCCACCCCGGCGCGTTTATCTACGGCTCAAGCTTTGCCCAGTTGCAGCAAACCATCCGCTACGGCCGTCAGGGCCAGATGCCTGCCCAGGCCGAGATGCAAGGTAACGACAAGGTCCACCTGCTGGCCGCCTACGTGTACAGCCTGTCGCACCCTGATGAGGCCAAGGCTGCGGAGTAAACCCGCTGCCTCGGCACGACACAAAATAGCCCCCGCCAGCGCAGGTTGGCGGCGGCGTTTTGTTTCATCGTATTTTTGAGATGGTTAGCTTGCGCTTTAAGTAGTAACGTTACTACATTCGTTTTTTGGGGAGGAACCACTCCATGACCATCACCACCATTTCAAGCCGCGAATTCAATCAAGACACAAGCGGTGCCAAAAAAGCGTCACAACAAGGGCCTGTTTACATCACCGACCGTGGCCGCCCCGCCCATGTACTGCTATGCATGGAGGAGTACCAAAGACTGACCGGCCAAAACACCAGCATCGTCGACCTGCTCGTCATGCCCGACACACCACCGGTTGAATTCGAACCCGAACGCGCAATCATCGCGCCGCGCCCAGTGGACCTCTAATGTTCCTGCTCGATACCAACGTGGTTTCAGAACTTCGCAAACCCCAGGCACACCCTGCCGTGGTGGCTTGGGCCGGCAGCATACCGGCTTACAAACTGTATATTTCGGCCATTACCCTGCTTGAAATTGAAACCGGCATTTTGCGGCTGGAACGCCAGGACCCCAGACAGGCCGCGCCGTTGCGCAACTGGCTTGAGGCGCACGTGGTACCGGCATTTGCCGGGCGCGTACTGTCCATTGACGGCACCGTAGCCAGGCGCTGCGCGCGCCTGCATGTACCTGACCGCAGCAATGAGTGCGATGCCCTGATCGCCGCGACAGCCCTGGTCCATGGCATGACTATCGTGACCCGCAATACCCAGGATTTTGCGTTGAGCGGAGCCCCTTTACTCAACCCATGGGAGCCCTGATTCACAGTTTTGACACCGTAGTCAGCGGCTTAAGTCAATTGATCCACGTCATGACTAAGCGCAACTCCTATACCAAGTTTCAGATTTTCGGAACGCGACCAAAGGTCGCACCCTTGCGCTAGAGTCTCAGGGGTATCATTGCGCCATTGCAACACCTTCTGACCGCGGTTGGCACGTACTGGCCGTGGCACTTCACTGCCGTGGTAAGCCCTTATGAGCGATAAGATCCCAGTCCAAAACGTCACACCGCCTGCCTCAAAAAACACTGAAAGCATCGACCTTTACGCGGCGCGAGAAAAAATCTACACCCGCGCTTTCCACGGGTTTTTCCGCAATGTGCGCATGGTCGGTGGTGCCCTGCTGTTCTTGCTGTATTTCGGCACCGTCTGGCTCAATTGGGGCGGACATCAAGCCGTGTGGTGGAACCTGCCTGAACGCAAATTCTTTATTTTTGGCGCCACCTTCTGGCCACAGGATTTCATCCTGCTCTCGGGCCTGCTGATCATTGCGGCCTTCGGCCTGTTTTTTATTACCGTGTACGCAGGCCGCGTATGGTGCGGTTACACCTGCCCGCAAAGCGTCTGGACCTGGGTGTTCATGTGGTGCGAAAAAATCACCGAAGGTGATCGCAACCAGCGCATCAAGCTCGACAAGGCACCGATGAGCGCCAACAAGTTTGTGCGCAAATTCAGCAAGCACACGCTGTGGCTGCTAATTGGATTTGTCACCGGCCTGACCTTTGTTGGCTACTTTGCCCCGATCCGTGAACTGGTGGTGGATTTCTTCACCGGCCAGGCCGATGGCTGGGCTTACTTCTGGGTAGGCTTTTTCACCCTCGCCACGTACGGCAACGCGGGTTGGCTGCGTGAGCAAGTGTGCATTTACATGTGCCCGTACGCGCGTTTCCAGAGCGTGATGTTCGACAAGGACACGCTGATTGTTTCGTACGATCCACGTCGTGGCGAAGTGCGCGGCCCGCGCAAAAAAGACAGCGACTACAAGGCCCAGGGCCTCGGTGACTGTATCGACTGCACGATGTGCGTTCAGGTCTGCCCCACCGGCATCGACATTCGTGACGGCTTGCAGATTGAATGCATTGGCTGCGCAGCCTGTATCGACGCCTGCGACGACATCATGGACAAGATGCACTACCCGCGCGGCTTGATCAGCTACACCACTGAGCACAACCTGTCGGGCCAGAAAACCCACACCCTGCGCCCGCGCCTGATTGGCTATGCCCTGGTGCTGCTGACCATGATGGGCCTGCTGGCGGCTGCTTTCTTCACGCGCTCGCTGGTGGGCTTCGACGTCAGCAAAGACCGCGTGCTGTATCGCGAAAATGCCGAGGGCCGGATCGAAAACGTGTACAGCCTGAAGATCATGAACAAGGACCAGCACGACCATACCTACGTGCTGCAAGCCAGCGGTTTGCCAGACTTGCAGCTGCAAGGCAAACGCGAAATCAGCGTCGCGGCAGGCGATATTATCAGCCTGCCGGTCGAGTTGTCGGTTGACCCGGAACAACTGCCGTCCAGCACCAACGAGGTGTATTTCATTCTTCAAGATGCCGACAACAACGACATCACTGTTAAAGCCAAGAGCCGATTCATCGGCCCTCATATTCGTTAAGAGAAACTGTCCATGCCCGCAGCAAACGCCTACAGCCCTTGGTACAAACACATTTGGCCATGGATCATCATTGCCATTCTCACCTGCTCGGTGACGCTGACCCTGTCGATGGTGACCATTGCGGTGAAGAACCCGGACAACCTGGTTAACGACAATTACTACGAGGCGGGCAAGGGCATAAACCGCTCGCTGGACCGCGAACTGCTGGGGCAAGCCCTGCAACTGAAGGCCAAGCTGCGGCTGGACGAGTTGTCCGGCGAAGTGGTGCTGCTGCTCGAAGGCAACAGCCAGCCGAAAACCCTGGAGCTGAACCTGATTTCGCCGACCCAGCCTGAAAAGGACCGCGGCCTTATCCTGGTCCAAAGCCCGTCAGCGCCTGGGCGCTATACCGGCCAACTGGATGACAAGGTGGAAGGTCGGCGTTTTGTGGAGTTGTTGGGAGTGGAAGATGGCAAAACCTGGCGCCTGTTTGAAGAAGAGCTGGTTGACCATGACAAAGACCTGATGCTGGGCGACGAGCCGATTCCAGGCGCGGAAGGCCACAAGCTGTAAAAGGTATTACCCATGACCACTCCCACGCCTTGCTACCACTGCGCCCTGCCCGTTCCGCCCGGCAGCCGCTTTACCGCCGATGTTCTGGGCCAGAGCCGTGAATTCTGCTGCCCGGGCTGTCAGGCGGTGGCGCAGGCCATCGTGGCCGGCGGGCTGGATCACTACTATCAGCACCGCAGCGAGGCCTCGGCCAACCCGCAGGCGTTACCGGTGCAGCTGGCCGAAGAGCTGGCCCTGTATGACCGCCCCGATGTGCAAAAACCGTTTGTTCGCCATGAGGGTGAGCAGGCTGAAACCACGCTGCTGATCGAGGGCATCAGTTGCGCCGCCTGTGGCTGGCTGATCGAGAAACACCTGCTGCACCTGCCCGCCATCAGTGAGGCGCGGCTGAACTTGTCCAACCACCGCTTGCACATCCGCTGGGCAGACAGCCAGTTGCCCTTGAGTGAGGTGTTGAGCGAGTTGCGCCATATCGGCTACGCCGCCCACCCATATCAAGCCGATAAAGCGGCAGAGCAATTGGCCAGCGAAAACCGCCTGGCCTTGCGCCAGTTGGGAGTGGCCGGCCTACTGTGGTTTCAGGCGATGATGGCAACCATGGCCACTTGGCCCGAATTCAATATCGACCTCAGCCCCGAGATGCACACCATCCTGCGCTGGGTCGCGCTGTTTCTGACCACGCCCATCGTGTTTTACAGCTGCGCGCCGTTTTTCAAAGGCGCAATACGTGACCTGCGCACTCGCCACCTGACCATGGATGTCTCGGTATCGCTGGCCATTGGCGGTGCCTATGTGGCCGGTATCTGGACCGCGATCACCGGCGATGGCGAGCTGTACTTCGATGCAGTCGGCATGTTTGCCCTGTTCTTGCTGGCCGGGCGCTACCTGGAACGCCGCGCCCGCGAACGCACGGCGGCGGCCACCGCGCAACTGGTCAACGTGTTACCCGCTTCGTGCTTGCGCCTGGGCGAAGACGGCCAAAGCGAACGCATTCTGCTGAACGAGCTGAAGGTCGCTGACAAGGTACTGGTCCACCCCGGCGCCGTGCTCCCGGCCGACGGCAAGATTCTCGACGGCCAATCGAGCATTGATGAATCCTTGCTGACCGGCGAGTACCTGCCGCAGCCGCGCACCGTGGGCGATGCGGTGACCGCTGGGACCTTGAACGTCGAGGGCGCGCTGACGGTGCAGGTGCTGGCTCTGGGCCAGGACACGCGCCTGTCAGCCATCGTGCGTTTATTGGAGCGCGCCCAAAGCGAAAAGCCACGGCTGGCCGAAATTGCCGACAAGGCTGCGCAATGGTTCCTGCTGTTCTCTTTGATTGCGGCAGTAGCGATTGGCCTGCTGTGGTGGCAGCTCGACCCGTCGCGAGCGTTCTGGATCGTGCTGGCGATGCTGGTGGCGACCTGCCCTTGCGCGCTGTCGCTGGCCACCCCGACCGCCTTGACCGCCGCCACCGGCACCTTGCACAAGCTGGGCTTGCTGCTCACTCGCGGACACGTGCTCGAAGGGCTGAATCAAATCGACACGGTGATTTTCGACAAAACGGGCACCC
>NZ_WIWK01000062.1:0-34227 GCF_009600165.1 Pseudomonas sp. FSL R10-0399 | reverse complement strand
TGGGGGATGCTGAAGATACTCGCTGTCCTGTTTGCTGCGCGACAGCGCGGCGTCGAAGACGGGGCGGCCCCTCCTACGGGGTTATGGCGTTTGTTTTTAATGCTTGCCGGGGCTGAGCATGTTTTCCGGGCGTACCCACTCGTCGAATTCTTCGTCGGTCAGGTAGCCCAACTCCAGTGCCGCTTCGCGCAAGGTCAACCCTTCGGCATAGGCTTTTTTGGCGATTTGCGCCGACTTGTCGTAGCCGATATGGGGGTTGAGTGCAGTCACCAGCATCAGGCCGCGCTCCAGGTGCTCGGCCATTTTGCCCGCGTCCGGCTCAAGCCCGGTCACGCAGTGTTCATTGAAGTTGCTGCAACCGTCGGCCAGCAGTTTGATCGACTGCAGCAAGTTATGAATGATCACCGGCTTGTACACGTTGAGCTGCAAATGCCCCTGGCTGGCGGCAAAGCCAATCGCCACGTCATTGCCCAGCACCTGACAGGCGAGCATCGACAACGCTTCGCATTGGGTCGGGTTGACCTTGCCCGGCATGATCGAGCTGCCCGGTTCGTTAGCCGGCAGTTTGATTTCGGCCAGCCCTGCGCGTGGGCCGGAACCCAGCAGGCGGAAGTCATTGGCCAGTTTCATCAAGGTAACGGCCAGGGTTTTCAGGGCGCCCGACAAGGTGGTCAGCGGCTCATGCCCGGCCAGCGCGGCAAATTTATTGGGGGCGGTGACAAACGGCAGGCCCGACAGGGCGGCAAGTTCGGCGGCAATGGCTTCGGCAAAGCCGTGTGGCGCATTCAGCCCGGTGCCCACGGCGGTGCCGCCCTGAGCCAGTTCGCAAACGGCCGGCAGGGCTGAGCGAATGGCTTTGTCTGCGTAATCCAGTTGCGCGATGTAAGCCGACAACTCTTGGCCGAACGTAATGGGGGTCGCGTCCATCATGTGGGTGCGACCGGTTTTAACCAGTTTCATGTGGCGCGCCGACAATTCGGCCAGCCCGCCGGACAATTCACTGATCGCCGGCAGCAAGTGCTCATGCACCGCCTTGGCCGCCGCAATGTGCATGGCCGTCGGGAAGCAGTCGTTGGAGCTTTGCGAGCGGTTGACGTGGTCGTTCGGGTGCACTGGCGATTTGCCGCCGCGGCCTTTGCCGGCCAGTTCGTTGGCGCGCCCGGCAATCACTTCGTTGGCGTTCATGTTGCTTTGGGTGCCACTGCCGGTTTGCCAGACCACCAAGGGGAATTGATCATCGTGCTGGCCGCCGAGCACTTCGTCGGCCGCCTGTTCGATCAGGCGCGCGATGTCGGCTGGCAAGTCGCCGTTGCGGTCGTTGACGCGGGCCGCGGCTTTTTTGATCAGCACCAGGGCATGCAGTACGGCCAGCGGCATTTTTTCGTTGCCGATGGCAAAGTTGATCAGCGAGCGCTGAGTCTGAGCGCCCCAATAGGCCTCATCCGGTACGTTCACTTCACCCAGGCTGTCGGTTTCGATGCGGCTCATCAGGTCGTTTCTCCTAAAGGTTGATCAGTGAGCTTAGGCGCTCAATCGCCTGCAGGAGTTCAAACTTTAGTTTTAGTGGTTTTTGTCGGATTGTTGAGAACCGCTATCAGCCTCGGGGTTGAGTGACACACTTTGTTAGGCGCAGAATGGTGCCCCCTGGGGTACGACCTCGCTTGCTAGATAAAGGAAACTCGATGACTCGTCTTCGCGCCATCTGTACTGCAGTTGCTCTGGTATGCGCCAGCGGCCAGGTATTCGCCGATGCTGCCAGCCACGCTGCCAGTGCTGAAACGTTCCTCAAGCTGGCACACGCCGACAAACTGGGGACGCCGGTGTACATGCAAGTGCAGCAAATGTTTGCTCAACGCTTTGAACAAACCAAAGCGCCGGCTGCGAAAAAAGCCTTGCTGGAAACCTACCAGGCCAAAGCCAACACTGCCCTGGACCAAGCCATTGGCTGGGACAAGCTGAAGCCGGACATGGTCAAGCTGTACACCGCCAACTTCAGCGAGTCCGAGCTTAATGACCTGGTGAAGTTCTACCAGTCGCCATTGGGCAAGAAAGTGCTGGAAAAAATGCCACAACTGACTCAACAGTCTGCCCAGATGACTCAGGCCAAGCTGGAAAGCGCCGTGCCTGTGGTCAACAAGTTGTTGGAAGACATGACCAACGAACTGGTACCGGCTGCACCGGCTCCGGCCAAAAAGAAGTAAGCGGAGTCTGAATGAACATGCAACAACGTATTGAAACGACGCTGAGCGCGTTGCAACCCGAGCATTTGAGCGTGCTGGATGAGAGCCACATGCACAGCCGTGGGTTGCAGACTCACTTCAAGGCGGTGGTGGTCAGCGAGCAGTTCGACGGGCTCAACCGTGTCAAGCGTCACCAAAAGGTTTACGCCACCCTGGGTGACCTGATGAGTGAGTTCCATGCGTTGGCATTGCACACGTACACGCCTGAAGAATGGGCGAAAATCGACGCAGCCCCGGCCTCGCCGACCTGCGCTGGCGGTGGGCACTAACACACGTTTTTGCTAGAATCCGCAACGCGCCGCTTAGTCGGCGCGTTTTTTTTGCATCCGGTTCACCCTTTGCGAGGGTAGCCACCTGGAGAGATTCACGATGACCGCGCCAATTGTTGTTGCTGCACTGTATAAATTCGTCACCCTGCAAGACTACGTTGAACTGCGTGAGCCGTTGCTCAAGGCAATGGTGGATAACGGCATCAAAGGCACTTTGCTGATCGCCGAAGAAGGTATCAATGGCACCGTTTCCGGTAGCCGTGAAGGCATTGACGGCCTGCTGGCATGGCTCAAAAATGACCCGCGCATGGTCGATATTGACCACAAAGAATCCTACTGCGATGACCAGCCGTTCTACCGGACCAAGGTCAAGCTGAAAAAAGAGATCGTCACCCTCGGCGTTGAAGGCGTAGACCCGAACAAAAAAGTCGGTACCTATGTCGACCCCGAAAACTGGAACGCCTTGATCAGCGACCCAGAGGTGTTGCTGATTGACACCCGTAACGATTACGAAGTCTCGATTGGCACCTTTGAAGGCGCCATCGACCCTAAAACCACGAGCTTTCGTGAGTTCCCTGACTACATCAAAGCCAACTTCGACCCGGCTGTGCACAAAAAAGTCGCGATGTTCTGCACCGGCGGCATTCGCTGTGAAAAAGCCTCGAGCTACATGCTCAGCCAAGGGTTTGATGAGGTGTATCACCTCAAGGGCGGCATTCTGAAGTACCTCGAAGAGGTGCCGCAGGAAGAGTCCAAGTGGGAAGGTGACTGCTTTGTATTTGATAACCGCGTGACCGTGCGTCACGACCTGAGCGAAGGTGAGTACGATCAGTGCCACGCTTGCCGCACGCCGATCAACGCTGCAGATCGTGAGTCCGAGCACTACAAGCCGGGTATTAGTTGCCCGCATTGCTGGGACAAACTGAGCGAGAAAACCCGTCGCAGCGCGATAGATCGTCAAAAGCAGATTGAACTGGCCAAGGCCCGCAATCAGCCGCACCCGATTGGTCACAACTACCGTAAATCTGCCGAGGCTTGATATGTCTGCGCGCCTGCTCTATGTGATGGACCCGATGTGTTCATGGTGTTGGGGTTTTGCGCCTGTCGCGCAAGCCCTGATCGAGCAGGCGCAAGCCGCAGGTGTGGAACTGCACCTGGTGGTGGGCGGTTTGCGCACCGGTAACAGTGCGGCGCTTGAGCCTTCGACGCGGCGCTACATCCTTGAGCATTGGCAGGCCGTGGCTGACGCCACCGGGCAGCCGTTCAACTTTGCGGGGGCCTTGCCCGAGGGTTTTGTCTACGACTGCGAGCCCGCTTGCCGGGCGATAGTGGCAGCACGCGCCCTGGCACCGCAGAAAACCTGGTGCTTGCTCAAGCTTATCCAGCACGCGTTTTACGCTGAAGGCCGGGATGTCACGCAAAGCAGTGTTTTGGTTGAGTTGGCCGAGCAGGCCGGGTTGCCACGGGCTGAGTTTGCGGCGGCCTTTGACAGCGTCGAGCAACAGGCGGCGACGGCTGCGGACTTTACCTGGGTACAGGACTTGGGCATTGCCGGGTTCCCGACGTTGCTGGCCGAGTGTAATGGTCAATTAGCCTTGCTGACCAATGGCTATCAACCGCTTGAGCCGTTGTCTGAATTGCTCGGCCGCTGGCTGGATCGTGCCACGAGTGCTTGATCCCCTGGCTAAACCGTCAACTGCCCGCACGCCAGACCGGTTGGGCTGGGCTGACATTCGCCGTCTGGCCCTGCGGCATAAAAAAGCCCTGTGGATTGCCAATGGTGTGGCTGTGCTGGCCACGCTGTGCAGTGTGCCGATTCCGTTGCTGCTGCCGCTGTTGGTGGACGAAGTGCTGCTGGGACATGGCGACGCTGCCCTGAAAGTCATGAACCACTGGCTGCCAGTCGCCTGGCAGAGTTCGGTGGGCTACATCGGCCTGATGCTGGTAGTGACGTTGCTGCTGCGCGTTGGCGCATTGTTGTTTAACGTCCTGCAATCGCGGCTGTTTTCACGGCTGGCCAAAGACATCGTGTTCCGTATCCGGGTGCGCTTGATTGAGCGCTTGAAGCGCATCTCGCTGGCGGAGTACGAGAGCCTGGGCAGCGGCACGGTGACCACGCATTTAGTCACCGACCTCGATACCCTCGACAAGTTTGTCGGCGAAACCCTCAGCCGGTTTTTGGTGGCCATGCTCACCTTGATCGGCACCTCGGCGATTCTGCTGTGGATGAACTGGCAGTTGGCGCTGCTGATCCTGTTGTTTAACCCGTTGGTGATCTACGCCACGGTGCAACTGGGCAAACGCGTCAAACATTTGAAAAAGCTCGAAAACGACAGCACTGGGCGTTTCACCCAGGCGCTGACCGAAACCCTGGATTCAATCCAGGAAGTACGAGCAGGCAATCGTCAGGGCTTTTTCCTCGGTCGCTTACAGCAGCGTGCCCGTGAAGTCAGGGATTTTGCTGCGAACTCGCAGTGGAAAACCGACGCCTCGAACCGGGCCAGCGGGCTGGTGTTCCAGTTCGGCATCGATATTTTCCGCGCGGCCGCCATGTTGACGGTGCTGTTCTCTGACCTGTCGATCGGGCAAATGCTGGCGGTATTCAGTTATCTCTGGTTCATGATCGGCCCGGTCGAGCAGTTGCTGAACCTGCAATACGCTTTTTACGCGGCGGACGGCGCGGTGACACGCATCAACCAGTTGCTGGCGCGTGAGGATGAACCTCACTATCCGGGCGGCGTTGATCCGTTTGCCGGGCGTGAAACAGTCGGCATCGATATCCGCGACCTGAGCTTCAGTTACGGCGAAGAGCGGGTGCTGGACACGCTCAATCTGAGCATCGCTCCTGGCGAGAAAGTAGCGATTGTCGGCACCAGCGGCGGTGGTAAAAGCACTTTGGTGCAATTGCTGCTGGGGCTGTACACGCCACAGTCCGGGAGTATTTCGTTTGGCGGTGTGCGCCAGTCCGATATTGGCCTTGAGGCCATTCGCGAGCATGTGGCGGTGGTGTTGCAACATCCGGCGCTGTTCAACGACACGGTGCGCGCCAACTTGACCATGGGCCGTGAGCGCACGGACGAAGCCTGCTGGCGCGCTCTGGAAATCGCTCAGTTGGATGGCACCATCATGACCCTGCCGCAAGGTCTGGACAGTATCGTTGGGCGTTCCGGGGTGCGTTTGTCGGGTGGTCAGCGCCAGCGCCTGGCGATAGCGCGCATGGTTCTGGCCGAGCCCCGTGTGGTGATTCTCGACGAGGCCACCAGCGCACTGGACGCGGCCACTGAATACAACTTGCACCACGCGTTAGGCGCTTTTTTGAGCGGGCGCACGACGCTGATCATCGCGCACAGGCTGTCTGCGGTAAAACAGGCAGACCGGGTGCTGGTGTTTGACGGTGGCAGCATTGCCGAAGACGGTGAGCATCACCAGTTGATCGCCGAGGGTGGCCTCTACGCGCAGTTGTATGGCCACTTGCAGCAAAGTTGAGGGCGCAGCGTATTTGCCCTTAATGTGTTTTTTGAGGGCTAGTTAGCACTCTGAGGTATCCCTAATGTCGGTTGTTGGCCTAGTCTCAGTTCTTTGAGGCTTTTCCTCTGGTTTTCATCTGACTGCGTGATGCAAAGGGAACTCATGAAGCCAAAACGTACGCTCGGGACGCCCCACCTGCTCGGGATTGTCTGGCCCTTTATTGCGGTTGTACTGTTTCAGGTTTTATTGGGCTGCATGAGTCTCTACATGCTATCGGCCGTAAGGGGCTATGTCGCAGGCGAGAGCTTGTGGTCCAAGGGCCAGAAAGACGCCATCTATTTCTTGAGCTTGTATGCGGATAATCGCGACCCCGCGACCTATGCGCAGTATCAGCAAGCCATTCGCGTGCCTCAGGGCGGCCATAAACTGCGGGTAGCCCTGGACCAGCCCGAGCCGGATATGCAGGCCGCACGCGAAGGTATTCTGCAAGGCGGCAATCGCCCCGAAGACGTCTATGGGCTGATTTGGCTTTATCAAAATTTCCGACATTTCAGCTACCTCGAAAAAGCCATCGCGAAATGGAGCGTGGGCGACGAGTATCTGGACAAGCTCGATAATCTGGCGCAAGAGATACACCGCCAGGTCAGCACGAATCAGGTGTCAGAGGCCGATGTCGCGCAATGGCGCGCGCAGATTTATGCCATCAACGACGCGGTGACCCCCGCAGCCAAGGCGTTCAGCGGTGCGTTGGGTGAGGCCTCGCGGTTTATTTTGAAGTTGCTGGTGGCGGTCAACCTGGCGGTAGCGCTAGGGCTGATTTGCCTCGCCTTGATGCGTACCCACAAAATTCTGGTTCAGAGCCGTGTCTTTGCTCAAGCGCTACAGCTTGAGAAAGAGCGGGCGCAAATCACTCTGGAATCCATTGGTGATGGCGTCATCAGTACCGATGTTGATGGCGCCATCACGTACATGAACCCGGCTGCCGAGCGCTTGACTCACTGGCAGTCTGAACAGGCCCGGGGCGTACCTCTGGGGGCGCTGTTCAAAATCCTGGATGACAATAGGCCGGATGAAGGCTTCAAGCTGATTGATCATGTGCTCAGCGGTCAGTTGGGCAGCAACAATGAGAACTCCAGGTTTATCCAGCGCATGGATGGCAGTACCGTGGCGGTCACCCTGTCCGGCGCGCCGATCTTGCATGCGGGCAAACTCAGCGGCGCGGTGTTGGTGCTGCATGACATGACCCAGGAGCGGCAGTACATCGCCAATCTGTCCTGGCAGGCCACCCATGATGCGCTGACCGGGCTGGCCAACCGCCGTGAGTTTGAATACCGCCTGGAACTGGTGCTGCAAAACCTGGCGCGGCAGCAAGGTAGGCATGCGCTGATGTTTTTGGATCTGGACCAATTCAAGCTGGTGAATGACACCTGCGGTCACGCGGCGGGTGACGAGCTTCTGCGCCATATTTGTGCGCTGCTGCAATCCGGTCTGCGTGAAGGCGATACCCTGGCGCGGCTGGGCGGAGATGAATTCGGCATTTTGCTGGAAAACTGCCCGGCCGATGTGGCTGAGAAAATTGCCGAGGGGTTGCGACATGCAGTGCAGAGTCTGCACTTCGCCTGGAAGGGGCGTCCGTTCCTCAACACCATCAGTATTGGCCTGGTGCATATTCACGAACTCCCGATCACGCTGGAAGGCTGCATGCGGGCTGCCGACATGGCCTGTTACATGGCCAAGGAGAAAGGCCGGAACCGGGTGCAGGTGTATCACGAGGACGACTCGGAACTGTCCATGCGCTTCGGTGAAATGAACTGGGTGCAGCGCCTGCATGTGGCGCTGGAAGAAAACCGCTTTTGCCTCTACTCCCAGGCAATCGTTCCGTTGGGGCATGTGGAGGAGCACAGCGGTCACATTGAGATTCTTTTGCGTCTGCATGATGAAAATGAACGAGTGATCATGCCTGACCATTTCATCCCGGCCGCCGAACGTTATGGCTTGATGCCATCGATTGACCGCTGGGTGGTCGAGAATGTGTTCAAGATCATTTCCGAATGCACGGCTCAGCACCCCGGGCGACCAATGGAAATGTGTGCGATTAACTTGTCGGGCACAACCATTGGTGATGATGAGTTTCTGGCGTTCTTGCACGAACAGTTTGAATGCTATGGCGTTTCGCCCGGGCAAATCTGCTTTGAGATCACTGAAACCAGCGCCATCGCCAATCTGGGCAGCGCCATTCGCTTTATCAATGACCTGAAGGCGCTGGGGTGCCGTTTCTCGCTGGATGACTTCTGCGCGGGAATGTCTTCGTTTGCTTATCTAAAGCACCTGCCGGTGGACTTTTTGAAGATTGATGGCAGTTTCGTCAGAGACATGCTGGATGATCCGATTAATCGGGCTATGGTAGAAGTGATTAATCACATTGGGCACGTAATGGGTAAGCGTACGATTGCAGAGTTCGTTGAGTCTTCGCACATTGAGCAGGCTTTGGTCGAGATCGGTGTCGATTATGCGCAGGGATATGCAGTTGAACGTCCTCACGTGCTGACGTGTGACAGTTTGTGGTGCCGGCCCAAACGTCCCGCGCCGTTGGCCTTGAAGTCGCCTGGCACGTTGCGTTAAGCATTTCCGGATTTGCAAAACCAGCGTGTCATAAGGAGCCTGATAGTGACCGAGACCTATAACCGAACTGGCCCTCTGATGGAGGCGACCAGCTACCCCGAGTGGGCTCAGCAATTGATCCGCGACTGTAGCGAGAGCAAACGCCGGGTTGTTGAACACGAAATTTACCGACGTATGCGCGACAACACCCTCAGCGAAAAGACTATGCGTGTTTTCCTGATCGGTGGCTGGCCAGTGGTCGAGCAGTTTTCGTTGTACATGGGCCATAACCTGGGCAAAACCCGTTATGGGCGCCATCCGGGTGAGGACATGGCGCGGCGCTGGCTTATCCGCAACATTCGTGTCGAGCTTAACCATGCCGACTATTGGGTGCATTGGGCGCGTGCACACGGTGTAAGCCTTGAAGACATGAACGCGCAGGACATACCGGCAGAGTTTCAGGCGCTCAACGACTGGTGCTGGCACAGCTGCGCAACCGACTCGTTGGCCGTGGCGATGGCCGCCACCAACTATGCCATCGAAGGCGCAGTCGGTGAGTGGGCCGCTGTGGTGTGCTCAAAAAGCATCTACGAAGAGTCGTTTCCGCAAGAAGGGCGCAAGCGCTCCATGAAATGGCTGAAGATGCACGCGCAGTATGACGATGAGCACCCGTGGGAAGCGCTGGAGATCATTTGCACGCTGGCGGGGTTGAACCCTTCAGAAGAGCTGAAAACCGAGTTGCGTAAAGCGATTTGCAAGAGCTATGACTACAAGTACCTGTTTTTGCAAAGCTGCTTGCAGTATGAGGGGGCGCCGGTAGTGCGTCCGCGGCGCGAGCTGGTCGAGTCCTGATTATCGGGAGATGACGACCTGAAGGGTTAAAAAAACCGGAGACTGCGTGGGCAGGCTCCGGTTTTTTTATGGGTTTTTACTGTGCGTTGAACGCCTGCCCATTGATCCCGGTACTGTCCGGGCCCATCAGGTACAGGTAAACCGGCATGATGTCTTGCGGCTCGGGGTTGTTCTGGGGGTTTTCTGCGGGGTAGGCTTGCGCGCGCATGCTGGTGCGGGTTGCGCCAGGGTTGATGCTGTTGGAGCGTACCGTAGAGACGTTTTCAACTTCGTCGGCGAGGGTTTGCATCAGGCCTTCGGTGGCAAACTTGGACACGCCATAAGCACCCCAGTAGGCACGGCCTTTGCGGCCAACGCTGCTGGAGGTGAAGATCACCGAGGCGTCTTGAGACAGTTTGAGCAACGGCAGCAGCGTGCTGGTCAGCATAAACATGGCGTTTACGTTGATGTGCATCACGCGCATGAAGTTCTCGCCACTCAGTTGCTCCAGCGGCGTGCGCGGTCCGATGATCGAGGCATTGTGCAGCAGCCCGTCCAGGCGCCCGAACTCGCTTTCAATCATGGCCGCCAGTTCGTCGTACTGATGCGGCAGGGCGGTTTCGAGGTTGAACGGGATAACTGCCGGTTTGGCGTGACCGGCGGCTTCAATGTCGTCGTAGATCTGGCTCAGGTTGGCTTCTGTCTTGCCGAGCAGCAACACGGTCGCTCCGTGGGCTGCATAGGTTTTGGCGGCGGCTGCGCCAATACCACGACCGGCCCCCGTGACCAGGATGATCCGGCCCTGAAGCAGGTCGGGGCGGGCTGTGTAATCAAACATAAAGCACCTCAACAAAAAGCAGGAAACATGTGCAGCGCCCGCGCTTCAGCAACTGCACATCGCGTTATCCAGGACTTTGCGCAATTCGGCCGGATGGTCGACCACCACGTCAGCGCCCCAATGGTCAGGGTTGTCGTTGGGGTGGATGTAGCCATAACGCACGGCGGCTGTTTTGGTCCCGGCATCGCGGCCTGACTCGATGTCACGCAGGTCGTCGCCGACAAACAGTACGCTGGCCGGGTCCAGGTCAAGCATCTTGCAGGCCAGAATCAACGGCTCGGGGTCGGGCTTGCTCTTGGTCACGTGATCGGGGCAGATCAGCAGGGCGGAGCGCTCGGCCAGCCCAAGCTGTTGCATGATCGGCTCGGCGAAGCGTACGGGCTTGTTGGTGACAACGCCCCACACCAAATGCGCTTTTTCAATATCGGCCAGCAACTCGGCCATGCCGTCAAACAGCTTGCTGTGGACTGCACAGTCACGCTGATAACGCTCAAGGAACTCAAGACGCAGCGCCTCGAAGTTGTCTGCTTCAGGGCTAATGCCAAACGTCGCGGCAACCATCGCCTTGGCACCGCCGGAAATTTCATCGCGAATCAGTTTGTCGGCAACGGGCGGCAGGTCACGGTCTGCGCGCATGGCCTGGCAGATGGCGATGAAGTCCGGCGCGGTGTCGAGCAGGGTGCCGTCCATGTCAAAAAGAACTGCTCTTAAACGCATGTATTACTCCTCGCGAAGGGTCTGGATCATGTAGTTGACGTCTACATCGTTGGCCAGTTTGTAGTGCTTGGTCAGCGGGTTGTAGGTCAGGCCGATGATGTCCTTGACGCTCAGGCCTGCCTGGCGGCTCCAGGCGCCCAGCTCGGAAGGGCGAATGAACTTCTTGAAGTCGTGGGTACCGCGCGGCATCAGCTTGAGGACGTATTCGGCGCCGATAATCGCGAACAGGTAGGACTTGGGGTTGCGGTTGATGGTCGAGAAGAACACTTGGCCGCCCGGTTTAACCATCTGGTAGCAGGCGCGGATGACAGACGCTGGATCCGGCACGTGTTCGAGCATTTCAAGGCAGGTGACGACGTCGAACTGGCCCGGCATTTCGAGCGCCAGTTCTTCGGCAGTGATTTGGCGGTACTCAACGTTGACGCCGGACTCGAGCTGGTGCAGTTGCGCGACAGCGAGGGGGGCTTCGCCCATGTCGATACCGGTGACAGTCGCCCCGCGCTGAGCCATGGACTCACTGAGGATGCCGCCGCCGCAGCCTACATCGAGGACTTTTTTACCGGCCAGATGAACGCGCTCGTCAATCCAGTTGACCCGCAGCGGGTTGATGTCGTGCAGCGGCTTGAACTCGCTTTCGCGGTCCCACCAGCGATGGGCAAGCGCCTCGAATTTGGCGATCTCGGCGTGGTCGACGTTGCTCATGGGTAAATCCTCTAAAGCTAAAAAACCGGGTAAAACTCAGGGCCGGGGCCCTGAGGCTTGGAATCAATGAGTATGGCTGTTTATACGCTCGCCCCAGGCTTTGGCGGTGGCGCACAGTTGTTGCTCGTCCAGGCGCGTCAGTTGGCCGTTATCCAGCAGTTGCTTGCCGGCGACCCATACGTGCTTCACGCAATCGCGGCCAGTGGCGTAGATCAGCTGTGAGACGGGGTCATAGACCGGCTGCTGGGCAAGACCGCTCAAATCGAACGCCACCAGGTCAGCCGCTTTGCCGACTTCGATCGAGCCGATTTCGCTCTCCTGGCCCAGGGCGCGAGCGCCGTTGAGCGTTGCCATACGCAGTGCGCGGTGAGCGTCCAGTGCCGTGGCCGAGCCTGATACGGCTTTGGCCAGCAAGGCAGCAGTGCGGGTTTCACCGAGCAAATCGAGGTCATTATTGCTGGCGGCCCCGTCGGTGCCAACCGCGACATTAACGCCGGCTTGCCACAAACGCTCGACCGGGCAGAAACCGCTGGCCAATTTGAGGTTGGATTCAGGGCAATGGATCACGCTGGAGTTACTTTCTACCAGAAGGCTCAGGTCTTCATCGTTGATTTGAGTCATGTGCACGGCCTGGAAGCGCGGGCCCAGCAAACCCAGACGGGCAAGGCGGGCTACCGGGCGCTCGGCATTGTGCTCGACGGCCTGTTGCACTTCGAAGGCGGTCTCGTGCACGTGCATTTGCACGGCAGCATCGAGTTCGTCGGCAATCACCCGGACTTTCTCGAGGTTTTCATCACCGACGGTATACGGCGCGTGCGGGCCGAACGCGATTTTGATGCGCGGGTGGTATTTCAAGTCGCCAAACAGTTCTACCGCCTGGCGCAGAGATTCGTCTGCGGTGCTTGCGCCCGGAATCGGGAAGTCCAGAATGGGGAAGGCAATTTGTGCGCGGATACCGCTGTTGTGCACGCGCTCGCTGGCGACCTTGGGGAAAAAATACATGTCACTGAAGCAGGTAATGCCGCCTTTGATCTGCTCGGCTATGGCCAGGTCGGTGCCGTCGCGCACAAACGCCTCATCGACCCACTTGGCCTCGGCCGGCCAGATATGGTTTTCCAGCCAGGTCATCAGGGGCAAGTCATCGGCCATGCCGCGGAACAACGTCATTGCCGCGTGACCGTGGGCATTGATCAGCCCCGGGCTGAGCAGCATCTCGGGGAGTTCGCGGGTTTCAAGGGCGGTGTGTTTTTCGGCGAGGTGGCGCGGGCCCATGAATACAATGCGTCCGTCCTGGATGCCCACAGCATGGTCCTTGAGTACGACCCCGGCGGGTTCAACAGGTACGAGCCAGGTGGGGAGCAGCAATAAGTCGAAGGTCAAGGGCTGGGTTGGCATCAAAAATGACTTCCGGTGCATTATAAAAAGGACGCGAAGTATACCCGAGCGTCTTGGGGGCGGGCTCGCTATAATCGGCGGTTTTGTATCAGGGTGATAGGGGAAGTCATGCGCGATCGACTGTTGGCCGCTGAAAAGGTAAAGGCCATTGATTGGCAGGGTGAAGCCCTGCATCTGCTGGATCAGCGCATTTTGCCTTTTGAAGAGAACTGGCTGGCCTATACCGACGCTGACGGGGTTGCCCAGGCTATTCGTGACATGGTGGTGCGTGGCGCCCCGGCGATTGGTATTGCGGCGGCCTATGGCGTAGTGCTGGCGGCGCGTGATCGCAAGGCGGCAGGCGGTGACTGGGTGGCGGCGCTGGAGCAGGATTTCTCCCTGTTGGCGAACTCGCGACCGACCGCGGTGAACCTGTTTTGGGCGCTTAACCGTATGCGCGACCGTCTGGAGCGCTGCAAAGACAACACCGATGCGCTGCAGGCGCTTGAAGACGAAGCCGTCGCGATCCATGAGAGCGATCGCGAGGCCAATCTGACCATGGCGCAGTTGGGTGTCGATGTGATCCGTCGCCATCAGGGCAATGCCCAAACCGTACTGACCCACTGCAACACTGGAGCGCTGGCAACCGGCGGCTTTGGCACGGCACTGGGGGTCATTCGCGGCGCATGGATCGAGGGCATGATCGAACAGGTGTATGCCGATGAAACCCGGCCGTGGTTGCAAGGCTCCCGCCTGACCGCCTGGGAGCTGGC
Organism: Pseudomonas sp. FSL R10-0399; assembly: GCF_009600165.1. NCBI lineage: Bacteria > Pseudomonadati > Pseudomonadota > Gammaproteobacteria > Pseudomonadales > Pseudomonadaceae > Pseudomonas > Pseudomonas sp. FSL R10-0399. Next base: position 20,414 of record NZ_WIWK01000062.1, on the reverse strand, counting down.
CAACGAGGGGATCCCGGTGATTTTGAACGTGGACTCGGCTGCAGCCCACATCATGAAAACCAAGGGCGTGACCTGGGTGATTGTCGGCGCTGATCGCATTACCGCCAATGGTGACGTGGCAAACAAGATCGGCACCTACCAGTTGGCGGTCAATGCCATGCACCACGGTGTGCGCTTTATGGTGGTTGCGCCGAGTTCAACCATCGACATGGACCTGGCCAGCGGCGAAGACATCCCGATTGAAGAGCGTAACGGCAGTGAATTGCTGGAAGTGGGCGGCAAGCGTGTCGGCGCGGATGTTCAGGCGTTCAATCCGGTGTTTGACGTGACCCCGGCAGACCTGATTGACGTGATCGTGACCGAGAAGGGCATTGTTGAGCGCCCGGACGCTGCCAAAATGGCGCAATTGATGTGCCGCAAGCGGTTGCATTGATGCGCTGACGCGGGCTCCCTCCCTTGTTGCCAGATGATACAAACGAAGGCTTGCGGCGCGTGTCGCAGCCTTCGGTACTCACTAAAAACCTGGGTGGCAGGGCCCCTCAAGTGGGCTCAGAGTCCCTCTGGACACGCTCAAGCCTGCAATCGGTCCAATTACTATGCTCCATGCGCATCTGGGGGATAGGTGCGTGGCGGCGATTGTGATAACATCCGGCGGTTTCCGGGGTGCCCTGCAAGGGTTGCCCTTACTGCGCAAATCCGTAGGTTAACTCGTTGATTTGTCGTAAGTCGTTGCGTGGCACGTGGCCAGCGGCGGCGAGCTTCGTTCGTCCCGAATGGATGTGGCGAAGTTTCACCCGAAAAAGGAATCAGGCTTCTCATGGGCGAACTGGCCAAAGAAATCCTCCCGGTCAATATCGAAGACGAGCTGAAACAGTCCTACCTCGACTACGCAATGAGCGTAATTGTCGGCCGGGCACTGCCTGATGCGCGCGATGGCTTGAAGCCCGTGCACCGGCGTGTGCTGTTTGCGATGAGCGAACTGAGTAACGACTGGAACAAGCCGTACAAGAAATCTGCCCGTGTGGTCGGTGACGTTATCGGTAAGTATCACCCGCATGGTGATACGGCCGTTTACGACACCATCGTTCGAATGGCTCAGCCATTCTCCCTGCGCTACCTGCTGGTAGACGGTCAGGGTAACTTCGGTTCGGTTGACGGCGACAACGCCGCTGCCATGCGATACACCGAAGTGCGCATGACCAAGTTGGCTCACGAACTGCTGGCCGACTTGCACAAAGAAACCGTGGATTGGGTGCCGAACTATGACGGCACGGAACTGATCCCGGCGGTCATGCCAACGCGTATTCCCAACTTGTTGGTCAACGGCTCCAGCGGTATTGCTGTGGGCATGGCCACCAACATCCCGCCGCACAACCTGGGCGAAGTCATTGATGGCTGCCTGGCGTTGATCGACAACCCGGAGTTGAGCGTCGACGAACTGATGCAGTTCATCCCGGGCCCGGATTTCCCGACGGCGGCAATCATTAACGGCCGTGCCGGCATCATCGAAGCCTATCGCACTGGCCGTGGCCGCATTTACATGCGTGCCCGTTCGGTTATCGAAGACATCGACAAGGTCGGCGGCCGTCAGCAGATCGTGATCACCGAGCTGCCTTACCAGTTGAACAAGGCGCGTCTGATCGAGAAGATCGCTGAACTGGTTAAAGAGAAGAAACTCGAAGGCATCACCGAGCTGCGTGACGAGTCCGACAAGGACGGCATGCGCGTTGTGATCGAGCTGCGTCGCGGTGAAGTGCCGGAGGTTATTCTCAATAACCTGTATGCACAGACCCAGCTGCAAAGCGTGTTCGGGATCAACATTGTTGCCCTGATCGACGGTCGTCCGCGCATCCTGAACCTCAAAGACCTGCTCGAAGCGTTCGTGCGTCACCGCCGTGAAGTGGTGACCCGTCGTACCGTCTTCGAGCTGCGTAAAGCCCGTGAGCGTGGCCACATCCTTGAAGGTCAGGCCGTTGCCCTGTCCAACATCGACCCGGTGATTGCGCTGATCAAAGCGTCTCCAACGCCATCTGAAGCCAAGGAAGCGCTGATCAGCACCCCTTGGGAGTCGACGGCGGTAGTGGCAATGGTTGAACGTGCCGGTGCTGATTCGTGCCGTCCTGAAAACCTTGACCCGCAATATGGTCTGCGCGACGGCAAGTACTTCCTGTCGCCAGAACAGGCTCAGGCCATTCTTGAATTGCGCCTGCACCGCCTGACCGGTCTTGAGCACGAGAAGCTGCTGGCTGAGTACCAAGAGATTCTGAACCAGATCGGCGAGCTGATCCGCATCCTCAACAGCGCTGTGCGCTTGATGGAAGTGATCCGCGAAGAGCTGGAAGTCATTCGTGCTGAATACGGCGACGTGCGCCGTACCGAAATTCTGGATCATCGTCTTGACCTGACACTGGGCGACATGATTCCGGAAGAAGAGCGCGTTGTGACCATCTCCCACGGTGGCTATGCCAAGACCCAGCCGTTGGCTGCGTACCAGGCTCAGCGTCGTGGCGGTAAAGGCAAGTCGGCCACTGGCGTGAAGGATGAGGACTACATCGCTCACCTGCTGGTAGCCAACAGCCACACCACGCTGTTGCTGTTCTCCAGCAAGGGCAAGGTGTACTGGCTCAAGACTTACGAAATTCCAGAAGCGTCCCGCGCCGCGCGCGGTCGTCCGCTGGTCAACCTGCTGCCGCTGGATGAGGGTGAATACATCACCACCATGTTGCCGGTCGAGGAATACACCGAAGGTCATTTCATCTTCATGGCTACCGCTAACGGCACCGTGAAGAAGACCCCGCTGGAATCCTTCAGCCGTCAGCGCAGCGTGGGCCTGATCGCCCTGGAGCTGGACGAAGGCGACGTACTGATCAGCGCTGCTATCACTGATGGCGAGCGCGAAGTCATGCTGTTCTCCGATGGTGGCAAAGTGACTCGCTTTAAAGAGTCCGACGTCCGTGCGATGGGCCGTACGGCCCGCGGTGTTCGCGGCATGCGTCTGCCAGAAGGTCAAAAGCTGATCTCGATGTTGATCCCGGAAGAGGGCAGCCAGATCCTCACGGCGTCCGAGCGTGGCTACGGCAAACGTACGGCGATCAGCGAGTTCCCTGAGTACAAGCGTGGCGGTCAGGGCGTAATTGCCATGGTCAGCAACGAGCGTAACGGTCGCTTGGTTGGCGCTGTCCAGGTTCAGGATGGCGAAGAAATCATGCTGATTTCTGACCAGGGTACGTTGGTGCGTACGCGTGTTGACGAAGTGTCGAGCCTGGGTCGTAACACCCAGGGCGTGACCTTGATCAAACTGGCCAGCGATGAAACGCTGGTCGGGCTTGAGCGGGTACAGGAGCCTTCGGAAGTGGAAGGCGAAGAACTCGAAGATGACGTTGAACTCGAGGGCGAGGCCATCCAGGGTGGCGTTGACGACGAGCAGCCGCTAGAGGCTGGCGCTGACGAAGAAGAACCGCAGGAATAAGCGGACACACAGGGGGCGGATGAAGATTCGCCCCCTTGTTGTATGTGTTGGGGCTGCAACTTGTAGCGAAGCACTGATTTTTGAGCCGCCAGGCCGGTGTGCACAGAACAGATTGGCGCTTTGCCATGCGGTGCAGCTCTTGTTGATTTATTGCATGACCCACCAAATCAGAGCGAGAGTGGATGTGAGCAAACGAGCCTATAACTTCTGCGCAGGTCCTGCTGCGCTTCCTGAAGCCGTCCTGTTGCGTGCCCAGTCTGAGTTGCTCGACTGGCATGGCAAGGGCCTCTCGGTTATGGAAATGAGCCATCGCAGCGATGAGTTCGTGTCCATTGCAACCAAGGCTGAGCAGGATCTGCGCGACCTGCTGTCTATTCCCTCGAACTACAAAGTCCTGTTTCTGCAAGGCGGCGCAAGCCAGCAATTTGCCCAGATCCCGTTGAATCTGCTGCCTGAAAATGGCTCGGCGGATTACATCGATACCGGTATCTGGTCGCAAAAAGCCATCGAAGAAGCTGCACGCTATGGCCGCATCAACGTGGCTGCCAGCGCCAAGAACTACGATTACTTTGCGATTCCTGGCCAGAACGAGTGGAACCTGTCCAAAGACGCGGCCTATGTTCACTATGCGCCGAACGAAACAATCGGCGGTCTGGAGTTTGACTGGATTCCGCAAACCGGTGATGTTCCGCTGGTTGCCGATATGTCCTCGGACATCCTGTCGCGTCCAGTCGACGTTTCCCGTTTCGGCATGATCTACGCTGGCGCGCAGAAGAACATCGGCCCAAGCGGTATCGTGGTGAACATCGTTCGCGAAGACCTGTTGGGGCGTGCACGCTCGTTCTGCCCGACCATGCTGGATTACAAGGTCGCCGCCGATAATGGCTCGATGTACAACACCCCGCCAACGCTGGCCTGGTACTTGTCTGGCCTGGTGTTTGAGTGGCTGAAAGAGCAGGGCGGTGTTGAAGCCATCGGCAAGCTCAATGAAGTTAAAAAGCGCACCTTGTACGACTTCATCGATGCCAGCGGCTTGTACAGCAACCCGATCAACAAGACTGACCGCTCGTGGATGAACGTGCCGTTCCGTCTGGCTGACGACCGTCTCGACAAGCCATTCCTGGCGGGTGCTGAGGCTCGCGGCCTGTTGAACCTCAAAGGCCACCGCTCGGTTGGCGGCATGCGCGCGTCGATCTATAACGCCGTGGACATCCACGCAGTGAATGCGCTGGTGGCTTACATGGCAGAGTTCGAGAAGGAACACGGCTAATGTCCGAGCAAGAACTCAAGGCCTTGCGCCTGCGTATCGACAGCCTGGACGAAAAGGTTCTGGAGCTGATCAGTGAGCGTGCCCGCTGCGCTCAGGAAGTGGCGCGGGTCAAGATGGCGTCGCTGGCTGAAGGCGAAGTGCCGGTCTTTTACCGACCTGAGCGTGAAGCTCAGGTGCTTAAGCGTGTGATGGAACGCAACAAGGGGCCGCTGGGCAACGAAGAGATGGCGCGGTTGTTTCGCGAAATCATGTCTTCTTGCCTGGCGTTGGAGCAGCCGCTGAAAGTGGCTTATCTGGGCCCTGAAGGCACATTTACCCAAGCTGCGGCCATGAAACACTTTGGCCACGCGGTCATCAGCAAGCCGATGGCTGCGATTGATGAAGTGTTCCGTGAAGTGGCGGCCGGTGCGGTGAACTTTGGTGTGGTGCCGGTAGAGAACTCTACCGAAGGCGCTGTTAACCACACGCTGGACAGCTTCCTTGAGCACGACATGGTGATCTGCGGCGAAGTTGAGCTGCGTATCCACCACCATTTGCTGGTGGGCGAAAACACCAAGACTGACAGCATCAGCCGTATCTACTCGCATGCCCAGTCGTTGGCCCAGTGCCGCAAGTGGCTGGACGCGCACTACCCGAACGTTGAGCGGATTGCCGTGTCGAGCAATGCCGAAGCGGCCAAGCGGGTTAAAGGCGAGTGGAACTCCGCAGCGATTGCTGGCGACATGGCAGCAGGCCTGTACGGTCTGACCCGTCTGGCTGAAAAAATCGAAGATCGCCCGGATAACTCCACGCGTTTCTTGATGATTGGCAACCAGGAAGTGCCGCCGACCGGGGATGACAAAACCTCGATTATCGTGTCGATGAGCAACCGTCCGGGTGCGCTGCATGAGTTGTTGGTGCCATTCCATGAAAATGGCATCGACCTCACGCGCATTGAGACGCGTCCATCGCGTAGCGGCAAGTGGACCTATGTGTTCTTCATTGACTTTGCTGGCCACCACCGCGACCCGTTGGTCAAAAGTGTGTTGGAGCAGATCAGTCAGGAAGCCGTAGCGCTCAAAGTGCTGGGCTCCTATCCGAAAGCGGTTCTCTGAGGCGGTTTACATGAGCGGTGATTTCCTCGCCCTGGCACAGCCGGGCGTGCAGCAACTTTCGCCATACGTCCCGGGCAAGCCTGTGGACGAGCTGGCGCGTGAGCTGGATATTGATCCGGCAACCATCGTCAAACTGGCCAGTAACGAAAATCCTTTGGGTGCAAGCCCCAAGGCGCTGGCGGCCATTCGTGAAGAACTGGCTGAGCTGACGCGTTATCCAGACGGTAACGGTTTCGCCCTGAAAACCTTGCTGGCCGAGCAAACTGGCGTGCAACTGAATCAAGTGACGCTGGGCAATGGTTCTAACGATATCCTGGAGCTGGTTGCGCGTGCGTACCTGGCGCCAGGCCTGAATGCCGTGGTCAGTGAGCATGCGTTCGCGGTGTACCCGATCGTGACTCAGGCCATTGGTGCGACGGCGCATGTCGTTCCGGCCAAAGACTGGGGCCATGACTTGCCGGCCATGCTGGGGGCGATAGACGAGAACACCCGTGTGGTGTTCCTCGCCAACCCGAACAACCCGACCGGCACCTGGTTCAGCGCCGAGGCGCTCAACGAGTTTTTGCAAGATGTGCCTGAGCGTGTGCTGGTGGTTCTGGACGAGGCGTATATCGAGTACGCAGAAGGCAGTGAATTGCCGGATGGCGTGGAGTTCCTGTCGGCTTACCCGAACTTGCTGGTCTCGCGAACCTTCTCCAAGGCCTATGGCCTGGCCGCCTTGCGGGTAGGATACGGTCTGTCGAGCGCAGTGGTGGCCGACGTGTTGAACCGTGTTCGACAGCCATTCAACGTCAACAGCCTGGCGCTGGCCGCAGCCTGCGCTGCGCTGCAAGATGCCGACTATCTGGCCGAAAGCCGCCGCCTCAACGAGGCGGGCATGGAGCAGTTGCAAGAAGGCTTCCGTGAGTTGGGCTTGCAGTGGATTCCCTCCAAAGGCAATTTTATTGCGGTGGATCTGGGGCAGGTCGCAGCGCCGGTTTATCAAGGCTTGTTGCGTGAAGGCGTCATTGTGCGTCCGGTGGCCAACTACGGCATGCCGAATCACTTGCGAGTCACCATTGGTCTGCCAGCGGAAAACACCCGTTTGCTTGAGGCGCTGGCCAAGGTTCTTGCTCGTGGTTGATGTTATATCGCTGAAACCTGTTGCGCCTATTGTAGGTCGGCTGGTGGTTGTAGGATTGGGCCTGATTGGTGGCTCTTTCGCTAAAGGTATGCGTGAAAGTGGCTTGTGCGCCGAGGTGGTCGGTGTTGATCTGAACCCGAAGTCGCGAGCCCTGGCAGTCGAGCTGGGTGTGGTTGATCGCTGTGAAGCTGATCTGGCGGTGGCTTGCCGTGGCGCCGACGTTATTCAGTTGGCCGTGCCAATTCTGGCCATGGAGAAAATGCTCGGCTTGTTGGCGGGCATTGATCTGGGCCACGCGGTATTGACCGATGTCGGCAGTGCCAAGGGTAACGTGGTACGCGCTGCAGCTCAGGCGTTTGGTGCCATGCCGCCGCGTTTCGTGCCGGGGCATCCTATTGCCGGGTCTGAGCAAAGCGGTGTCGAGGCTTCAAATGCCAGCCTGTTTGAGCGGCACAAAGTCATTTTGACGCCTGTGGCTGAAACCGATCCTGCTGCGCTGGCCCTGGTCGATGCGCTATGGCGCGCACTGGGTGCAGATGTTGAGCACATGCAGGTCGAACGCCACGACGAAGTCCTCGCTGCAACCAGTCATCTGCCGCACCTGCTGGCGTTTGGGCTGGTCGATTCTCTTGCCAAGCGCAATGAGAATCTGGAGATCTTTCGGTACGCTGCGGGGGGCTTCCGCGATTTCACAAGAATCGCCGGGAGCGACCCGGTAATGTGGCATGACATCTTCCTCGCTAACCGCGAGGCGGTGCTGCGCACATTGGATACATTTCGTAGCGACCTCGACGCCTTGCGCGACGCGGTCGATGCAGGGGACGGGCATCAATTGCTGGGCGTTTTTACCCGCGCCCGGGTTGCTCGAGAGCATTTCAGTAAAATCCTGGCCCGCCGGGCATATGTGGACCCTATGAATTCAAATGATCTGATTTTCCTGGCTGAACCAGGTGGCACTGTAACTGGCCAAATCCGTGTGCCAGGCGACAAGTCCATTTCTCACCGCTCGATCATGCTCGGCTCGTTGGCTGAGGGCACGACGCAGGTTGAAGGTTTTCTTGAGGGCGAAGACGCTCTGGCAACCCTGCAAGCGTTCCGTGACATGGGCGTTGTTATTGAAGGACCGCACCAGGGTCGCGTGACCATTCACGGCGTTGGCCTGCATGGCTTGAAAGCGCCGCCCGGGCCCATATATCTGGGTAACTCGGGTACGTCGATGCGCTTGTTGTCGGGTCTTTTGGCCGCACAGAGCTTTGACACGACGCTGACCGGTGATGCATCGCTGACCAAGCGCCCAATGAACCGTGTGGCCAACCCGCTGCGTGAAATGGGTGCTGTGATTGAAACGGCGGCTGAGGGTCGCCCGCCCATGACCATTCGTGGCGGTCACGCCCTTAAAGGTGTGAATTACACATTGCCAATGGCCAGTGCCCAAGTGAAGTCCTGCCTGTTGCTGGCGGGTTTGTATGCCGAAGGCACGACCTCTGTCACTGAGCCTGCGCCAACCCGCGATCACACCGAGCGCATGTTGCGTGGTTTTGGTTACCCGGTCAGCGTCAACGGACCTACGGCGTCGGTCGAGTCGGGCCACAAGCTCACGGCAACGCATATCGAAGTGCCGGGCGATATCTCGTCGTCGGCGTTCTTCCTGGTAGCGGCTTCTATTGCTGAAGGTTCGGACCTGTTGCTGGAGCACGTAGGCATCAACCCTACTCGCACAGGCGTGATCGACATCTTGCGTTTGATGGGTGCTGACATCACCCTCGAAAACCAGCGCGAAGTAGGCGGCGAGCCAGTGGCGGACCTGCGTGTACGGGCTGCCAAGCTTAAAGGTATCGACATTCCGGAAGCGCTGGTGCCATTGGCAATTGATGAGTTCCCGGTACTGTTTGTAGCTGCGGCGGTGGCAGAAGGTCGTACTGTTCTGCGCGGCGCCGAAGAACTGCGAGTCAAGGAGTCGGACCGTATCCAGGTGATGGCTGACGGCTTGCTGACCTTGGGCGTCAAATGCGAACCGACCCCTGACGGCATCATTATTGATGGCGGCTCCATCGTTGGCGGTGAAGTTCATGGTCATGGCGACCACCGTATTGCGATGGCATTCAGCATTGCTTCGCTGCGTGCTACGGCGCCAATCCGTATTCACGATTGTGCTAACGTCGCGACGTCTTTCCCGAACTTCCTGGCGCTGTGCAAGCAGGTCGGTATTCGTGTGGCGCAAGAGGCGCAGTCGTGATGCCGGTGGCGCCAGTCATCACCATCGACGGACCTAGTGGTTCGGGCAAGGGCACCGTTGCAGGTCGCCTGGCCGAGCATTTGGGCTGGGCATTGCTGGACTCTGGCGCCTTGTACCGTTTGCTGGCGTTTGCCGCTGTTAACCATGGTGTCGCGCTCGATAACGAAGCTTTGTTAAGTCAGTTGGCGGCTCACCTTGATGTGCAGTTCGTCGGGGCGACGGAAGGTAAGTCGGCGCGTATCGTGCTTGAAGGTGAAGACGTCACGCTGGCTATTCGTAATGAGACGGTTGCAAAGGGTGCATCGCAAGTGGCGGCGCTACCCGCTGTTCGCGAGGCTTTGCTGCAGCGTCAGCGTGCATTCAGGGAGTTTCCGGGGCTGGTTGCCGATGGTCGCGATATGGGAACAGTGGTTTTTCCTGAGGCTCCGCTGAAGGTTTTCCTGACGGCCAGTGCCGAGGAGAGGGCCCGTCGCCGTTACTTGCAGTTGAAGGCCAAGGGGGATGATGTTAGTCTCCCGCGTCTGTTGGATGAGATACGTGCCCGTGATGAGCGTGACACGCAGCGTGCAATAGCCCCGCTAAAGCCGGCGGCTGATGCCATACAGCTTGACTCTACGGAGTTATCCATCGAGCAGGTGTTAGAACGCATCAAGAGTGAAATCGCCCTTCGCGATCTCGCCGGATGACCAAGAACGCGTGCAGGAGACCAGAAATAGTCCTGCATGCCTTCTTTTATATGAACGTAACCCACATTGTCTGGAATGTGGCAGATGGGCGTATTCCTTCGCCCTTGATCAACAGGAATTAAAATGAGCGAAAGCTTTGCAGAACTGTTTGAAGAAAGCCTAAAAACCCTGAATCTTCAGGCTGGCTCGATCATCACCGCTATCATCGTTGATATCGATTACCAAGCTGGTTGGGTTACCGTTCACGCTGGTTTGAAGTCTGAAGGCCTCATCCCGCTGGAGCAGTTCCACAACGACGCTGGCGAACTGAACATCAACATCGGTGATGAAGTTCACGTTGCGCTGGACGCGGTCGAAGACGGCTTTGGCGAAACCAAGCTGTCCCGTGAAAAAGCCAAGCGCGCTGAATGCTGGATCGTTCTGGAAGCAGCCTTCGCAGCTGAAGAAGTGGTCAAGGGCGTTATCAACGGTAAGGTTAAAGGCGGCTTCACTGTCGACGTTAACGGCATCCGTGCGTTCCTGCCAGGTTCTCTGGTTGACGTTCGTCCAGTGCGCGACACCACGCACCTGGAAGGCAAAGAGCTGGAATTCAAGGTCATCAAGCTTGACCAGAAGCGCAACAACGTTGTTGTTTCGCGTCGCAGCGTACTTGAAGCAGAGAACTCGGCTGAGCGTGAAGCTCTGCTGGAATCCCTGCAAGAAGGTCAGCAAGTTAAAGGTATCGTCAAAAACCTCACCGACTACGGCGCATTCGTCGACCTGGGTGGCGTTGATGGCCTGCTGCACATCACTGACATGGCCTGGAAGCGCATCAAGCATCCTTCCGAAATTGTCAACGTTGGCGACGAGATCGATGTCAAGGTTCTGAAGTACGATCGCGAACGCAATCGTGTTTCCCTGGGCCTGAAGCAACTGGGCGAAGATCCATGGGTTGCTATCAAAGCCCGTTACCCAGAAAGCACTCGCGTTACCGCTCGTGTAACCAACCTGACCGACTACGGCTGCTTCGCTGAGCTGGAAGAAGGCGTTGAAGGTCTGGTACACGTTTCTGAAATGGACTGGACCAACAAAAACATCCACCCTTCGAAAGTCGTACAAGTCGGCGACGAAGTGGAAGTTATGGTTCTGGACATCGACGAAGAGCGTCGTCGTATCTCCTTGGGCATCAAGCAGTGCAAATCTAACCCATGGGAAGATTTCTCTGGCCAGTTCAACAAGGGCGATAAAATCTCCGGCACCATCAAGTCGATCACCGATTTCGGTATCTTCATTGGTCTGGACGGCGGCATCGACGGCCTGGTTCACCTGTCCGACATCTCCTGGAACGAAGTGGGCGAAGAAGCCGTACGTCGTTTCAAGAAGGGCGACGAGCTTGACACCGTTATCCTGTCTGTTGATCCAGAGCGTGAGCGCATCTCCCTGGGTATCAAGCAGCTGGAAAGCGATCCGTTCTCCGAGTACGTACAAGAGAACGACAAAGGCGCAATCGTTAAGGGCATCGTGAAAGAAGTTGACGCTAAAGGCGCCATCATCACTCTGGCCAACGATATCGAAGCAACTCTGAAAGCCTCCGAAATCAGCCGTGACCGCATCGAAGACGCGCGTAACGTTCTGAAAGAAGGCGAAGAAGTAGAAGCCAAGATCATCAGCGTTGATCGCAAGAGCCGCGTAATCCAACTGTCCATCAAGTCGAAAGACGTTGAAGACGAGAAGGAAGCAATCCAGAGCCTGCGCGACAAGCCAGCTACCTCTGAGATCGCTGCTGGTCCGACCACTCTGGGCGACCTGCTGCGTGCACAAATGGAAAAACAGAACTAAGTTCTGATTGACCATAGAAAAAGGGCGACTTAGGTCGCCCTTTTTTGTGCCTGTGATTTGAGTATTGTTTTCTTAGACATAAAGCATACAGAGCCAGTACGACGCGATTCTGGAGGTCCTTGTGGCCCTCGGCTCCAGTACACGGTATCTATCTCAATTGCCGGTCAGGAACTCTCTGCGCGCATGTCGGGCAGGTTGATGGTGTGCTTTACCTGAAGTGATGGTTGACAGGTATGTCAGGCATACCTGAGCAATTACGCAGAGGTCTGCAAAGATAAGTCAAGATCTGGGCTGTTCAAATTCAATTGATCATGCTAAAACCTTTGAAGCGCTGATCTAGCTGCTTGAAAAAGAAGGGAAAAATATGACGAAGTCGGAGTTGATCGAACGAATTGTCACCCATCAAGGGCTGCTCTCATCCAAAGATGTTGAGCTGGCTATCAAGACCATGCTTGAACAAATGTCACAGTGCCTGGCGACCGGAGATCGAATTGAAATCCGTGGCTTTGGTAGTTTTTCACTGCATTACCGCGCACCACGGGTCGGCCGTAACCCAAAAACCGGCCAGTCTGTAAGTCTCGACGGTAAATTTGTTCCTCATTTCAAGCCGGGTAAAGAGCTACGGGATCGAGTGAATGAAGATGAGGAAGACGATATTTAATCCTTAGGGACATGGGAGTTACAGATGAGTAGCGTTAAGCGTGCAGTTCTGGTGGCTTTTGCGCTGGTAGTTATTTTCGGGACGATGATTTTTATTCTCGAAAACCAGCAGCCCACGTCTTTGGTTTTTCTTGGGTGGAGTACACCTGAGCTGCCAGCTTCACTGTTTTTTATCGGTGCATTGCTGCTTGGCATGCTGATTGGGCCTGCAATGGGCTTTATTGCATACAAGCGAAAAGCTGCACGATTGAAGCGCAGCGTGTTGCAGCCTTAAAACAAAGCGCTTGGCGCATCGGGGCAAGGAGCGCCTCCTTGGTCCCGCAGCAGTCGCCTTCATAGGAAAAGTCCTACAGAAAGTCAGGCTTCGTATTCTATGTACGCCTTGGTAATGCATGCAGAATACGGCCAATCCTCGATTGCCAGCTATTTCCCTGCGTATTCAGGTGCTCTGATTTAAGCATCTGCTGTTCAGCAATGAATATCCCTGCAGCCGAGCCCGCCATGTTTCATTGAAAGCAGGCTTTGTTGGTGAGCAATACTTCCTCTGTTTCCAGTGCCGTCTCAAGGCATGACATCGACATTTTTGGCATTTCCAAACTGATTTGGCAGGGCAGGCGTCTGATTCTGCTACTGGGCACACTCTTTGGTTTGTCTGCTTATGCCTATACCAGGCTCGTCACATCTGAGTACCAGGTTACCAGCGTGCTTCGTCCGGTTGCGCTTAATGCACTGGATGCGCTTAACCGTTCAGGTGTCTACACACTTCCTCCCGATAAGGCTCTGACAAGAGTGGGCTCGGCTCTTGAGTCGTATGGTGTGCGGTCAGGTTTTATTAGAGCGAATCAGGCACTGTTCAGTAACGTGCAGCGTCCAGGCGTTACGATGGAACAGAGCTTTGAGTCCCTCATTAGATCCTCATTGAAGGTCATCACATCTGCGCCCAAAAAGGGTGGGTTTTCAAGTGCTCTAATTCATTTGGAGTTGAGCTATCCCGAGGGTGTTGACGGTGCTCGAATTCTCAATAGCTTCGTTGAGTATGCAATTGAAGTGGAGCGTAAAAAGATAGAAGCCGATCTCAATATCATCATTGAGAACCGTCTTGCGGAGCTTGGAGACAGCATCGATGCGGCTCGCGCCGAGTATGACGTCAGCAAGCAAGCCCGCATTGCAATACTACTGGAGAACGATGCCGTTCAGCGTTCGCAATTGCAGGACGAACTTGTCGCACTGCGTAAGCAGCTCAGGGCTGGGCGAATGGATCGAATAGCTCAATTAGAGGAGGCCATCGATATTGCTCAATCGCTGGGGATTCAAAAGCCAACAACGCCATCGGGTGTGGCTGAGAGTTCTCGCGCGGGTGAAGGGCCTACCATGTACACCGAGATCAACAATCAGCAGATCCCACTTTATTTTATGGGGGTCGAGATCCTCGAAGCAGAACGCTCTGTATTGCTCAAACGCAACAGTGATGACTTCACGGAGGCCCGTATTGCACAAATCGAGCGTGAAATGTGGATGCTTCAAAATAATCGTGAAGTTGAAGTGCTTGAGCGGCGTGAAAATGAAGAAGTTTTTTTGAGTGGGGTTCAGCCAATTCGAGCTGAGATAGCCCGTTTGGGGAAGGTGGGTAGCCTTGAATTCAGTAGCATTCAGTTAGTGTCAGTTGACCGCAAGGCGCTTGAGCCACTGGGCCCAATCAAGCCCAAAATGAATTTGCTTGTACTGCTGGGGGGGGGTGGCACTGCGACAGGTGCCTTGATTGTTTTGATTCGAAATTCAATGGCTGCGCGACGAGTCGAGAGCCTGGGTGGGGGATAGCCCTAACTTCTGATTGGCGAGAGCAAGTACATGGCATATCCGATTGTAAAACATCACGGTGCCATCAACGGCGTCACAGGCTCGTGTCATCAATTACAGATGACAAGCCAGAGCAGTATTCTGATCGACTGCGGGCTTTTTCAAGGCAGTGACGAACGTATCGCTTTAGACAGGAACCCACTGTACCCGCAAATCGACTTTTCGCTTGAAGGCATAAAAGCCTTGGTCATCACCCATATCCATGCCGACCATGTGGGGCGTCTTCCTCATTTGCTTGCTGCAGGATTCAAGGGGCCAATCCTATGCAGTGAACCATCAGCCAAATTGCTGCCATTGATACTTGAGGATGCATTCAAGCTTGAGGTGAGTCGTGAGCCGAAGATCATCGAGCGATATTTCCAGCGTGTGCACCAACAAGTGATTGCGCTGCCTTTTGGCCATTGGTTCAACATCGAGCAAACAGATAACCTGCGCGCTCAAATCAGGCTGCAGAGAGCAGGCCACATACTGGGATCAGCCTATGTGGAGTGCGATCTAGATTATCCTCAGGCAGCGTTGACGCGACGCATTGTCTTTTCAGGTGATTTGGGCGCTCCGCATTCACCATTTTTGATTGCGCCTGTGTCACCCAAGAGGGCAGATGTGCTTGTTCTTGAGAGCACTTACGGCGACCGTTTACACGAAAACCGTCTGAACCGCCAAGAACGCCTGGAAATCGCTATCGACAGGGCTTTAGCTGATCATGGAACGTTACTGATACCGGCATTCAGCATGGGCCGTACTCAAGAGCTACTCTACGAAATCGAAGATATCCTGCATCGCAAAGCGTTGCTGGGTCCGGCGCAAGCACTATGTGATGACGATCAATTTCTTCCCATTACTTGGCCACAAGTGCCGGTTATTCTTGATTCTCCGTTAGCAAGTCGTCTAACCAAGGTCTATCGTGAACTGGAGGACTATTGGAATGAAGAGGCGCAAGTGCGTCTGGGTCATGGACGCAACCCTTTGCATTTTGAGCAATTGATCACTATCGACAGCCATGCCCGGCACTTGCAGACCGTTAACTATCTGGCCAGCACGGGTCGACCGGCAATCGTCATCGCTGGAGGAGGGATGTGCTCCAGCGGTCGAATAGTCAATTACCTGAAAAGGATGTTGGCTGACCAACGGCATAATGTGCTTTTTACGGGCTATCAGGCTAAGGGAACACCTGGGGCGGCTATACAAAAATACGCTCCGTCAGGCGGTTTTGTTGAATTGGAAGGTGAGCGCTGTATGATCCATGCTGGCGTCAGCACAGTGGGTGGATATTCCGCCCATGCCGACCAGAAGGACTTGCTCAACTTTGTTTCAGGCATGTCTGAATGGCCTGAAGAGATACGTTTGGTACACGGTGAGGTGCCGGCAAGGAAAGCATTGGCAAGGGAACTGTTGAGCCTGTATCGCGCTCAAAACAGAGTTGTCGATGTCCTTGTCCCGACAGGCGCTGAGCCGCTTACGCGAAGCTGATTGCAGTCATGATAAGAACCCAGTGGCTTACCATGCGCAGATGCAGAGCAAAATGGTAAACACGGATGAACCCATTAATGAAGTCCCCATGCAAATAACAAACACCCCAGTACCGCCTGATCCCAGCACGCCGAAATCTGATGACTGGTACCTGGTGCAATGCAAGCCCAAACAAGACGAACGTGCAGAGGAAAATCTCCAGCGCCAAGGCTACGAATGCTCACGCCCGGTTTGCCGACGTGAAAAATTGCTACGTGGTCAGCTGAGTTGCGTTAAAGAATCTTTGTTCCCGGGCTACCTATTTATCAACATGCCGGAAGGCGCCAACTGGGCACCATTACGCTCAACCCGTGGAGTCGCACGGATTGTTGCATTTGGCGGGCGCCCCTTGGCAGTCAGTCACGAGTTGATCCTTCAACTACAGTCACGTGCAGACACGCACGTCATCTCAAAATTTAATGCTGGCGATAAAGTCACCATCCTTGACCAAGGCTTCGCAGGTATTGAGTCCATATTCATGTCTATGGACGGCGAGGAGAGGGTCATTCTGCTCATCAATCTAATGAATCGTCAGCAGCAAATCAGTTTGCCAGTCACGAGTATTTCTACGCGATAGGTAAATCAGGGCTGAGCCCAATATATCGATAATGAAAACCGTTCTCAGGAAATCAACGATGAATCCTGGGGCGGTAGCGTGTTTACTCAGATTAGTCCAACCCATGACATGTAGATGTAGGTGGGGGGGCGAACAAAAAAGTTAAGGAAGTGCTCGCGACATGACCACTATTAAACGTAAAGGCATCATCCTCGCTGGCGGTTCAGGCACCCGATTGCATCCGCTCACCTTGGGCGTGTCTAAGCAAATGTTGCCTATCTACGATAAACCGATGATTTTCTACCCTCTGTCGGTGTTGATGCTGGCAGGAATGCGCGAGATTTTGATCATCTCCACGCCAGAGGATTTGCCATGCTTCAAGAAGTTGTTAGGCGATGGTAGTCAGTACGGTATTGAGCTGAGTTATGCAGAGCAGCCTAGCCCCGATGGATTGGCTCAAGCATTCATCATAGGCGATGAGTTCATCGGGAATGATTCTGTTTGTTTGATCCTTGGCGACAATATTTTTTACGGCCAACACTTCTCGGACAACCTGCGTTCAGCCATGTCTCAGACATCGGGTGCAACTGTATTTGGGTATCATGTTTCAGATCCAGAACGCTTTGGTGTAGTGGAGTTCGACAGCAATGGTCGAGCGCTGAGTATTGAAGAAAAACCTGCTAAACCAAAATCTAACTATGCAGTCACAGGCTTGTATTTTTATGACAACGACGTCGTGAAAATCGCAAAAAGTATTAAGCCGTCTTCGCGCGGCGAGCTAGAGATCACAGATGTTAACCGCACCTACCTTGAGCAAGGCGGCTTGAACGTCGAAATGTTGGGGCGCGGTTTTGCATGGCTGGATACTGGAACTCATGAGTCATTGCTTGAGGCCAGTCACTTTGTGCACACCATTGAGCACCGTCAGGGCTTGAAAGTTGCCTGCCTGGAAGAAATTGCGTTTAACAGCGGCTGGATAACGCCTGAAAAATTGGGTGAGCAAGCTGAAAAATTGAAAAAAACAGGGTATGGGCAATATCTGCAAAAGTTGTTGTCCGAGACTAATAAATAATGAAAATTATCCGTACAGATATCCCTGATGTGTTGATTATTGAACCTACAGTTTTCACTGATGACCGTGGTTGGTTTATGGAGAGTTTTAACGAAAAGGTGTTTGCTAATAAATTAGAAGCTCTAGGGTTACCGGCAGCCGGATCTTTTGTGCAAGATAATCACTCGTGTTCGAGGCGTGGAGTGCTGCGAGGGATGCATTTTCAGGCACAACCCTATGCTCAAGGTAAATTGGTACGTGTTGCAGCTGGTGCAGCTTTTGATGTTGCCGTTGATATCCGGAAGGACTCGCCAACTTATTTAAAGTGGGTTGGCGTTGAGTTGAGTGGTGAAAATAATAAGATGCTGTGGATTCCAAAGGGGTTCGCCCATGGATTTCTTACTCTTGAAGACAATACTCATTTTTTATATAAAACGACTAACTATTACAATAAAGAATCTGAAGGTTCGCTTTTATGGAGTGATGAAAGTATTGGTATAACATGGCCTGTTATGGATGCTTATATAATAAATGAAAAGGATAAACAGGCCCCTAAGGTTTTTGATGTTTGAAGGGGTAAAGATTGTGCTAATTATTTATTGCATTATAGTAGCGGATAATTTTAAGGTGTAAATTGATGAAGGCAGGTTTGGGTGTAAGAACCGATACTTTATACAATTTAGTGGGGAACTTTGTACCTATTTTAGCTGCTGTAATCTGTATTCCATATCTGACCAGAGAGCTTGGTGCAGAGCGTTTTGGCTTCATGACAATCATGTGGGCTCTGATTGGCTATTTTGGTATTTTTGATTTGGGTGTTTCCAGAGCACTGACATATTTCGCCACTCGCTCTAATGATCCTGTTAGTCCTGAACCGCTTGCTCCGGCAGTTAAAGCCGGTATGCAAGTTGTTGGACTTGCAGGTGTTATAGGAATGCTGATAGTGCTTATGTCATCTGATTTGATTGTTAGAAAGTTGTTGAATGGTCAGATGACGATTTATTCAGAAGCTCTTGGAGCGTTGGTTATAACAGCGCTGATTATTCCTTTGACTGCTATGGGTAACGGACTTCGAGGCGTACTTGAGGGGCTTGCAAAATTTAAAGACGTAGCCTTGATTAAAAGCGTCACAGGGTCCGTTTTTTTTATTGCTCCAGCTGTTATGGCCTCTGCGGGTTATCATTCGCTTTACGGTATAGCTATTTCATTTTTAATAGTGAGGGTGGTTACCTCGTTGTGGTGTTGGGTCAGCGTAAGCAGTAGTGCGCAATATGCTAGCTCAAGGGGCCAAGTGGTACGAAAGGAAGACAGAAAGAAACTACTATCATATGGTGTGTGGGCTTTACTTTCGTCAATTATTAGTCCGCTAATGATGTATGGAGATCGTTTTATTATATCCAGTGTGCTGGGTGCGCAAATGGTTGGCATTTATGCCGTGCTACAAGAAATGATGGGGAGAACAGTTTTATTTGCAGCATCATTTGCGGCAGCATTACTTCCACGTTTTGCAAAGGAAAATGGTGAAAAATTAAAAACAGATTATACGCGTTATAATTTAATCATGATTTCGCTAATGGCTGTTTTTTATATAATTTTTTGGCTGTTTTCGCAGTACATGGCGGAGCTATGGCTGGGTAGAGACTTGTCGGCGTACTCAACCATTTTTGCGTTGTTTTCGTTTGCGTTGTTTATTAATTCAATAGCGCAATTGCCTTTTTATTTCTTGCACGCAAAAGGGTTGCCCGAAGTACCTGCTAAATTTCATTTGCTGGAATTTGTTGTTTATGTTCCGGCCTGCATCATAGCGACACTTTACTATGGGTTGATCGGCGCTGCATCGGTCTGGGTTTTCAGAGTGCTGTTGGATTGGATTTTATTGCAATGGGCGGTAAGAAAAATACTTGGTTAGTCACATTAGCACCAATGTGTGTCATGTTTTTAGTTTGGTGTGTTCAGTTTATTTATTATGAAATAATTGGGAACTCTGTCTTTAATCCTGTGAGCCTTGGAGCATGGGGAATAGCTTGGGTTGGGGTGTTTGGATATGTTATAGGAGCATTGATTTGTTCAGTTTTTACCGTTCAAGGAAACGAAGAGTCAGTTGTTTATTTTAATCGAAGTTTTTATTATCTGAAGTGTGTCTGCTTGATTTTGGCAGTTGCCGTCATATTAAATAATTTAGTGTTGCCTGTTTTAAATGGTGTGAGTGTGTCCGCGCTCAGAAATCAGGCGATAGATGAGTGGACGTCAGGAAGCATTGGTCCTCGAGTAAATGCTGTTTTGTTAAATGGATTATGCTGTTTTATAGTGTTGCTGATTTCTCTAATGTATGAGGTCAATAAAAAACTCAGTTTTTTTTGGGTTACTGTTTTTGCTGTTTTGTGTGTGGCTTGTTTTTCCAGGACGCTGTTGCTGATTGGTCTTTCAATTTTATTATTGAGAGTTTTGCTGCAGGGAGAAAAACCCTTAAGGATGATCTTCTTCTCCCTAGTATGTTTTGTTGTCCTTTTTTTGGTTCTGGCCTGGGTAATGAAGGATAAAACACCAGGGAATGAATCCCCGACTGATGTGTTATTGCACCATCTGCAGATTTATTTTTTTGGTGGGGTTTCGGGGTTTAATTATTATGTTATTAATGAGCAGCCTAATTATAATTCGCTACTGACAGTGCCTCGATTTATTCAGGCCTTACTACCAATAGATTTAGATTTTCCTCCGTCTTTTTATGACTTCGTAGAAACGCCTGGAACGCTAAATGTGTTCACGTCTATGTTTCCCCCGTATCATGATTTTGGGGTGTTAGGGGTGCTTCTATTCTTTCTGATGTATGGCTCCATATCGACAGTCGCCTGCGTCCGATTTGTAAAAACAAATAAATCAACCTGGCAAGTTATGGCGGGGTTTTTTATATACGCAACCGTTATGACGATATTTGATGATCAGTTTGTACGAGGTCTTCCAGTCATATTGATATTCATCTTTTTTGCGCGTATTTTTGATTCGATACGTGGCGGTTGCAGGATCTGAGTGCAACACGGTTATTGAATTGAAGCGGGAGCATCATGCCGCATCACCACGGCTTCTT